>NZ_RAWD01000376.1:0-8480 GCF_003612065.1 Corallococcus sp. CA047B | reverse complement strand
AGCCCCGCCCCAGTGCGAGCCGCCGGCCCCCAGGTGTCAGGTGCCCGGCGGTCGCTTCAATCACTTCAGGACGCGACGGGCGCCTTCAACAGGTGGTCCCCGAAGTCCTCCCGGAGCTTCATCTTCAGGAACTTCCCCGTCGACGTGCGCGGAATCTGCGGCACGAAGAGGAAGTCATCCGGCAGCCACCACTTCGCGAACTGCTTCTCCAGGTGCGCCGTCAGCTCCGCCTTCGTCGCCTGCTGCCCGGCCTTGAACACCACCGCCGCCAGCGGCCGCTCGTCCCACTTGGAGTGCCGGCCCGCGAACACCGCCGCCTCCAGCACGGACGGGTGCGCCATCAGCGCGTTCTCCAGCGCCACCGAGCTGATCCACTCGCCGCCCGACTTGATGACGTCCTTGCTGCGGTCGGTGATGTGCAGGTAGCCCGCCGCGTCGATGGTCACCACGTCGCCCGTCTTGAACCAGCCGTCCGCCGTGAAGCGGTCCTTGCCCTCGTCCCCGAAGTACGAGGCCGCCACCATGGGCCCGCGCACCTCCAGTTCGCCCATCGCCTTGCCGTCCCAGGGCAGCACCTCGCCCGTGTCGCTCACGTGGCGCGTCTCCACGAAGGGCACCGAATAGCCCTGCGACGCATACGCATCCAGCTGCGTCTCCGGCGACGCCGAGTGCAAATCCCCCTTCAGCCGCGCCAGCGTGCCCACCGGGTTCATCTCCGTCATGCCCCAGGCGTGCAGCACCTCCAGCTTGTGGCGCTTGCGGAACCCGTCGATGAGCGACGGCGGCGCCGCCGAACCGCCAATCACCATGTGGCGCATCGCGCCCAGGTCCCACTTGCCCGGCTCGCGGTCCAGCTGCGCCAGGATGCCCAGCCAGATGGTGGGCACGCCGCCCGCCACCGTGACCTTCTCATCCCGCATCAGCTCCAGCAGGGACTGGGGGTCCAGGTGCGGCCCGGGCAGCACCTGCTTCGCCCCCGTGAGCAGCGCGTCGAAGGGCAGGCCCCACGCGGCCGCGTGGAACATGGGCACCACCGCCAACACCGTGTCAGTGTCCTTGAGGCCCAGCACCTCCGGCAGGCAGCACACCAGCGTGTGCAACACGATGGAGCGGTGGCTGAAGAGCACGCCCTTCGGATTGCCCGTCGTGCCGGACGTGTAGCAGAGCATCGCCGCGCTGTTCTCATCCAGGCGCGGGAACGCGAACGTGTCCGACTCCGCCGCGAGCAGCTTCTCGTAGTCCAGCCGCCCCTCCGGCACCGGGCCGTCGTCCGGGATGACGATGACGTGCTTGATGCAGGGCGCTGACTTCTCGAACTTCTCCAGCAGCGGCAAGAGCGACCGGTCCACCACCACCACCGTGTCCTCCGCGTGGCTCGCGATGTAGGCCAGGTCCTTGGGGTGCAGCCGCAGGTTGAGCGTGTGCATCACCGCGCCCATCGACGGCACCCCGAAGTACACCTCCAGGTGCTGGTGATGGTTCCAGCTCAGCGACGCCACCCGGTCCCCCGGCTTCACCCCCAGCCGCGTCAGGGCGTTGGCGAGCTGGCTCGTGCGCTTGTGGAAGTCCGCGTACGTGTAGCGGTGCAGGGACTTGTCCGGGTTGCGGCTGACGATCTCCTGCGCGCCGTAATAGGAGCGCGCGCGCTCCAGGAAGTGCGTCAGGGTGAGCGGGAAGTCCATCATGCGACCGGTGAGCATCGGCACCATCCCTTCGCGAACGGGTGAAGGGCCGGATGCTACCGGATGCGCGGCGCCATGCCCTCCACTCCAAGTGGAGGAGGGCATGGCGCGGTACGTCAAAGTCGACTGTCAGCCGAAGAAGACCTGGGCGACCTCGAAGAACTCCTTGGGGACGCGCTTGAGCTCGCGGGTGGCCTCGGCGAGGTTCTCGCTGACGATTTCGTTGCCACGCAGGGCGGCCATCCTGCCGAACTCGCCCCGGGCGACCATGTCGCACGCATGCACGCCGAACCGGGTGGCGAGCACCCGGTCGTGCGCCGTGGGGGCGCCGCCGCGCTGGATGTGGCCCAGCACGGACACGCGCGTCTCGAAGCCGGTGCGGCGTTCAATCTCCGACGCGACGATGTTGCCCACGCCGCCCAGGCGCGGACGGCCGGCTTCATCCAGCGCGCCCGTGGTGACCAGTTGTTCGTTCTGGTCCGCGGACAGCTTGATGCGCGTGCCTTCCGCGACGACGACGATGGAGAAGGTGCGCCCGCCCGCGTTGCGGCGCTGCAGGTGCTGGGCGACGGCCTCCAGGTCGGCGGGGATCTCCGGGACGAGGATGACGTCCGCGCCGCCCGCGATGCCCGCATAGGTGGCGATCCACCCGACGTGCCGGCCCATCACCTCGCAGACGATGACGCGCTTGTGGGACTCGGCGGTGGAGTGCAGCCGGTCCACGGCCTCCGTGGCGATCATGACGGCGGTGTCGAAGCCGAACGTGAAGTCGGTGCCGTTGAGGTCGTTGTCGATGGTCTTCGGCACGCCGACGATGCGCACGCCCTCCTGGGCCATGCGCGTGGCGGCGGAGAGGGTGCCCTCGCCGCCGATGGCGATGACCGCGTGGATGCCATTGCGTTCGATGGCGCGCTTCACGCGCTCCAGGCCGTTCTCGACCTTGAAGGGGTTGACGCGCGAGGTGCCGAGGATGGTGCCACCCCGGTGCAGGATGCCGGAGGTGGTCTCCCGCGTGAGGCGGAAGTGGTTGTCGTCCAGCAGGCCCTTCCACCCATCCCGCAGGCCCATCATTTCGAAGCCGTGCTCGCTGGCACGGCGGACGATGGCGCGGATGACCGCATTGAGGCCGGGGCAATCACCCCCGCCGGTGAGCACGGCGACTTTCATGAGCCGGGTTCTAGCCCGACCCGGGCCCCGCGTGTGAGGACCGTTTACGCCGAGCGCTCATCGGGGGACCCACCCGGCGCCCGGGCGTGCGGGGGACCGGCCGTGCGCCGTGGGCCTGTTAATCGGCCATTGCCGCGCGGCGCAACGCACGCAGTGGCTGGGGGGGCGCGCGACCCGGGAGGAGGGACGGCGTATGCTGGACGGCGCATGAACCTACGTGTGTTCGAGACGGAGCAGGAGGCGGCCAGCACTTGCGCGGCGCGCATCGCGGAGGCCGTACGTCACACGCCGGAGCTGGTGCTGGGGCTGCCCACGGGGCGCTCGCCGCTCAACGTGTACCGGGGGCTGGCGGAGCTGGCGGCGAAGGGGGCGCTGGACCTGTCGCGGGCGACGACGTTCAACGTGGATGAGTTCCTGGGCCTGCCGCCGGAGGACGGGGGCAGCTTCCGGGCGTACATGGACCGGCACCTGTTCCGGCATGTGAATCTGTCAACGGCGCGGATCCACTTCTTCGACGGGTGCGCGCCGGACGCGGAGGCCGAGTGCGCGCGGTACGACGCGGCGTTGGCGGCGGCCGGAGGACTGGATCTGCTGCTGCTGGGCGTGGGGCCCAACGGGCACGTCGCGTTCAACGAGCCCGGCGAGGTGTTGACGGCGATGAGCCACCGCGCGCGCCTGAGTCGGGAGACGCGGCTGTCGCACGTGCTGGCGTTCGGTGATGACCCGTCGCGCGTGCCCATGTCGGCGCTGACGCTGGGCATGGCGGCGGTGCTCCAGGCGCGCAAGGTGGTGGTGCTGGCGTTCGGGGTGAACAAGGCGGCGGCGGTGACGGCGATGGTGCACGGGCCGGTGACGCCCCGGTGCCCGGCGTCGTTCCTCCAGCTCCACCGCGACGTGGAGGTGTGGCTGGACACGGGCGCCGCCAGCGGCCTGCAGGGCTCACGGGTCAACATGGCCCGCGTGGGCGGGGGCTGAAGCCGTTCGGCAGGCACGGGCTTGTCGCCGCAGGGACGTGACGTGCGTGGATGCACGGCGCGGGATTGAATTGGCCTGGGGGGCGAGTGCGGATCATCCGCCCGCTCCCCTTGATTGGCGCGTGGATGTCGCGCCCCGTTGCCTACGGCTTCTGCGCGGACGCGAGCCGGGGCGCGGCCTTGCCGGATGACGCGGGCCGGGGGGCGGGCTTCTTCACGGGCGCCGTCTTCCTCAAGGCTGCCGGCTTCGCGTGCGCACCGGACGGCGGGGCCTTCCTCGCGGCGGCTTGGGCCACGGCAGTCCGCTCCGGTGCCTTCGCCGCGGCCGAGGTGGGCACCGGCCGCTTCACCACCACGGGCGCGGGCGGCCGGGTGTGCGCGTACGCCGCGAGCACCTTGGCCACGTAGAACTCCGTCTCCCCGTTGCGCGGCACGTGCCCGTTCACCGAACCCGGCCCCGCGTTGTACGCGGCCACCGCCAGCCGCACGTCCCGGAACCTGCGCAGCTGCTCCGCCAGATAACGCCCGCTCGCGTCGATGGAGGGCGCCGGGTCGAAGGGATCCTCCACCCGCATCAGCGCCGCCGTGTCCGGCATCAACTGCCCCGGGCCCATCGCCCCCGCAGGCGAGATGCGGTGCACCCGCGTCTCCGACTCCACCTGGATGAGTGCCCGCAGGAGCCCCGGCGGAATCCCATGCCGGCGCTCCGACTCCGCGATGAGCGGCTCCAGCGGCGGGTGCGCGTCCAGCACGCACGCGGGCCGGTGCGCCGCGTAGGCCCCCAGCGCTCGCGCCTTGGTCTTCAGGAAGGAGAAGGACAGCGGCGACACCTGCGTCCCGCCGAGCCACGCCACGCCCACGTTGAGCAGCACCACCGGCACCAGCACGCACGGCGCCAGCCACGCCCATCTCGGAATGTCGAAGCCGCCCACGGTCCGCTTGCGTCCCACCCTTCCCACTTAGGGGCCCCGCGCCGTCCCGTCCAACTTCCGGCCCTGGATCGTGAACACCGCCTGTGCACTGCCTCCCCTTGTCGCTTGGCTCAGGAGGCCCGCCTGCTGGTCCCGCGCCGTGAACACCCGCGTGCGCACCCATGCTTTCGGGGCCTCCCTTGGGTCGCCCGGCTCAAGAGGGCCCCCCGCTGGGGGGCATGGCGCGAACCTGTCCGACTGTCGGACAGGTTTTGGCGAGCAGCCGTCGGCGGGGCGTCCTCATGGACCCGGTTTCTGGAGTGTCCACTCCAAGTCCGGGAGAGCCCACTTCGTGAGCACCTGCCTGCGCATCACCTCCCCCGGGGGCCGCACCCTGTCGCCTGGCTCACGGGGCCCCGTGGGGCATATGCACTGACGTTCGCTTCGCGCTGCCGGGGCGAAGGCCCATGTTCATCCCCAGGGGTTGGATGGGGGAGGGGACGATGATCGGCATCCCGCTGGGCTGGGCGTATTCGAACTTCGCGGAGTGGGCGCTGCGCCGGTACGTGACGCCGGGCCGCCGCCATCCTCCCGCTCCCCCGCATGCGTCCTTCGCGGCGTCACCCTGCGCGGATGCGTACCTGCGCTCGCTGTGGACTCGCGCCAAGGAGCTGCGGGAGCGAATGGGGCTGACGGTGCTCGCGCTCGCGCACATGCCCCTGTTCCCCGTGGCCCCCTTCTTCGTGGGCACCGTGTGGGCCTGCGCGTTCAACTTCCACCGCGTGCACCGCCGCGCGCACCTGGACCCCACGTGGGCCCGTGCCAACGTGCCCTGGCTCTGCGACCACCACCTGGGGCGCGTGGCGGATGCGAACTGGTGCGTGACGCATCCGTTCTTCGACCAGGTGCTCGGCACTCGGCACGAACACCTGGGCATCCAGCCCGCCGCGCCCGTCCCGGCGCTGTCCTGACGCCGGAACGGGAACGCGACGGGGACCGTCAGAACACCAGGCCGAAGTAGTTGGCGCTCGCCTTGGCGCCCACGCACACCCGGATGTCCGCGCTCCACGGCTGCGTGGGCAGTGAACCCGTGGCCTGGAAGAGGAACTCCAATTCCTCCTGCTTCGCCAGGTCCAGCACGTCCACCGCGCCGCTGCCGGTGAGCTGCAGCTTGTTCGTGGCGCCGCCATTGCCCGTGCGGCGGAACTCGCCCAGCAGCACGTACTCCGGCGAGCCCGGCTTGCGCACGGAGAGGCTCGCGCGCTCGATGCCGCTGATGTCCGTGGTGGCGGTGGCATCGAAGAGCTTCAGCCGCAGCTGGGTCTCCACGTCGGTGTCGTCGGGCAGCGCGCTGGCGAAGTCGCCCAGCGGCACCTGGATGGACTGCTCCACGGAGGCGCTTCCCGGGAAGGCGGCGGGGAAGGACAGGTCGTCCTCGGCCTTGCAGATCTCCTCGGCCTCCACCTCGATGTTGAAGAGGGACTCACAGCCCGTGGTGAAGAGGGGCAGGGCGCAGCAGAGCAGGAGGGTGCGGAAGGTTTTCGTACGCATGGTGGGGAGTCTCCTGGCTCAGAAGAAGTAGAGGATGAAGCCCAGCTTCACGGACGGGATGGTGGCGCGCACGTGCAGCGGCCCCGACGTCACGGTGTCGTCGTTGGCCGCGTCCTGGATGAGCGGCGTGGGCTCCGGCACCGTGAGCGCCACGTAGCTCAGGCCCACGTTCAGGAAGAAGTTGAAGCGGCTGCTCGCGCCCACCTCCAGACCCACGCTGCCCGTCACGTAGTTGTACGTGACGTCGCGGATGGCCTGCGACGTCGTGCTCGGTTCGCGGCCCAGCCAGTCCAGCACCTCGCTGTACTCGGAGCCGAAGTAGTGCCCGACCTCCGCGTTGAACGACGGCGAAATGAACGTGTCCATCGGCAGGATGCTCACCCCGCCGCGCACGCCGACGCTCAGCGTGTTGGTGGTGGGGCCCGCCTGCAGCCGCACCCACGACGCGGGGCGCAACACCGCCGACACGCCAATGCCGTGCGGGGCGCCCGCGTCCACCAGCAGCCCCAGGGTGTGCTTCGTGCCGCCTTCCTCCTCCGCCAGCGCGGGGGTGGCGAAGCCGAGTGCGGCCAGACACCCCAGCGCGAAGCCGGAGGAAAGAAGGGGGGTGCGTCGTCTCATCGAAAGGGAGTCCATCGTCATGATGAAGGTTCCACGGTGGTTGCCGGCCCGGGGGACATCTTTCGCGGAAGGCGCCCCGGAAGAGAAGCCATGTCGTGTGAAACCCGTACGGGCTTTCCGGGATGCCGCGATGTGCGGAGGAAGGACTGCCCGGTTCCCGACAGGGCAGGGGCCGCGTGCGTGGCGACCCGGGGCGTTCAATCCCTGTCGGCTCAACGACGTCCCGCTCCATCCCATGGGTGATGGGCGGACGCGTGAGGTCATGCGAGCGTACAATGGGCAGGCACGGCGTAACGGTGGACAGGCCGGGAACCGGGGGGCCAAGGATGATCGACGAAGTCGATCTGCGCATGAAAGCGTGGGTAGGCCGTATCGCCACGGAGGCATCCGTGTACCTGGGCGTGCCGGACCGGGAGTCCCTGGAGCGGGGTGTCTGTCTTTACCTGCTGGAGCTGGGGCCCGCGCCCCTGTCGCGTCCCGGCAAGCGGGGCGTCCTCCAATTCACCGTCTGCTATCTGGTGACGGTGGGCGCGGACACGCCGGAGCGCGCGCACCGGCTCTTGGGCGACCTGGTCTTCGCGGCCATGAGCGACAAGGAGATCGAAGTGGACCTGAGCCCGGTGCCGGCCGCGCTCTGGGCGGGATTGCGCTCGGTGCCGCGCCCCGCCTTCCGCCTGCGGGTGCAGGTGCGCAAGGAGCAACCCCTGGCGGAGGTGAGATGTCTGTCATTGGTGGACAGCGCGCCCCCACCGGGCGGGTTGCTGGGCCGGGTGGTGGGGCCCGGTGACGTGCCCATCCGGGGCGCGTGGGTGGCGCTGCCCTCCCTGCAACTGAGCACGCGCACGGATGCGCAGGGACACTTCCAGTTCCCCCGCGTGTCACCCGCGAAGTCGCTGGGCCGGCTGGAGGTGCGCGCCGAGGGCGAGCTGCTGGCGGTGGACTCGGAGGTGCTCGCCTCCGGGACGGCGCCGTTGATCATCCGGATGCCCGTGAAGGATGACGGGTGACGCGCGGCCCTTCTCCTGCCGGGGCGGTGGAGGACTGGGTGCCTCCGCTCCAGGCGCGTCGCCATCGGGCCTGGCGGTTGGCCCTGGCGCGGTGGGTGAAGGGCTGGGCGGATCGGATGCTGGCTGAACATGCCGCGGCGCTCGCGAAGGAGGCGGTGACACTGGGTGGCGGGCGGGTGCGCTCGCTGCCCGTGCGGGAGCCGGACGTGACGCTGCTGCCGGTGGCGGTGTGGCCTCCGCGCCTGGAGATGTCCGGCGCCGCGCCGCCGGCACCTCCCGTGGTGCCGGAGGCCGTCCGGCGCCTGTCGGATCCGCTGGACCCCAACGCGCCCACGCCGCGTCCGAACGCGCTGCGGTGCATCCCCATGGCGGACGGCGCTTCGCCCTTCGACCTGGAGCCGGAGTGCGGCACGCCTCCCAGGATGGGGCCCGGAGTGCCCTTCGGCTTTGATCCAGAGGACCTCCTGCCCGCGGAGCCCAAGGCGGTGGTGGCCCTGGCCCTGGAGCCCGCGGCCCTGCTCCAGGCCGCCGCGCTTCCCCCTCCCGACGTGACGACGCACCCCGCCC
>NZ_RAWD01000375.1:0-8530 GCF_003612065.1 Corallococcus sp. CA047B | reverse complement strand
GGCCCGACCAGCCCGCCCCCACCAGGACCGCCTTCGACGTGCCCTTGTACTTCCAGCAGCCCACGTTGCTTCGCTTGAGGTACGGCGTCTTCGCCGCCGTCAGGCTCCCGCCGCCGCCGGGCGCGAACTTCGCGTTGCTGGTGATGATGATCAGGTCCTGCGCCCGCTGTGACTTCATGTCGCGGCAGAGGCCCACGTACTCGTATTCGCTCCAGTCCTCCTCGTGCCACGTCCCGCTCGCGTCGTTCCAGAGCGCGAGCACCTTCACCGGATCCTTCGACTCGGTGATGTTCTTGAACCACCCGTTGTGGAACAGCAGGGAGCGCGTGTTCGGGTCGCTGAAGGTGAAGTGGTGGTAGCTGTTGGCCAGGTTGTTCAGCTCGGTGCCAAGCTCTTCCTTGAGCTCGGGCGCGCCGGCCAGGTCGCCCTTGAGCGCTTTGAACTTCGCCTTCTCCGTGAGCTTGTCCCACGCCTTGAAGGACTCCGCCTTGGTGTCGATGGGCGCCTGGTTCCAGAGCACCTTCGCGAACTCCGGCCAGACCTTCTCCAGCTTGCCGGGGACAGCGGAGTCCACCGCGGTGAGGCTGGAGGTCTCCGTGGTCAGCTTGTCCAGCGCCGCCACCACGACGCTCGGGCCGTGCTTCTTCGACAAATATTGGAAGAACAGGTAGGCGCCGTAGTCGCGTTCGGCATCGCCCGCATCCGGCGCGGTGCAGTGGCCCTTGGTGCGGTTCTCCAGGTGCAGGTCCGGGGTGCTCATGAAGCAGTCGGCGTATTGCTGCTCGAGTTGCAGCGACTGTCCATATACTTGGTCGATGGCCCAGTTCGCGGTCGCATCCCGGATCCACCCGTAGCTGTTCTGCGGGCCCTTCGTCTTGGAGGCCCACTGGATGGCGTGCATCAGCTCATGCGCCGCCCCGGCCTTGAGTGAATCATCGTCAAGCCCGTCCCACAGCTGGATGTAGGTGGGGGCCTGCGTGTTGTCGTAACCTTCCGGGAGGGTCAACCCGTAGCCGCCCATGTTGCGGACCAGGTAGAGGTCGAGCTGGGAACTGCCCCCGTTGCAGCCGGCGTAGTCCTCGTCGGTGAGCGGCGCCTTGAGCCCCAGCGCCATCAGCTTCGGCCAGATGTCCTTCTCGATGGCCTCGTCGAGCAGCTGGGCCTGCTCGCGCTGACCCGTGACGGCGAACTCGAACCAGACCTTCACCTTCGCGGTGGACTTCGACAGGGAGTACCAACCGGCGGAGCTGGGGCGGCAGGAGGGCCGCTTCATGCTGCTCAGCCGGGCGTCGGGCAGGGGCGCGTTGAGCCAGCTCCCCGGGTCATCCGGGCGCAGCAGGTACATTCCGAGTTCTTCCTGCATCGGCGCGGAGAGGCTGTCGAAGCGCTCGCGCAGCGTTTCGAGGACGGTGACGTCGAACCCCGGTTCGACCCGGGCCTTGTACTGGAGGGGCAGGCGGGGGTCGCTGAACGCCGCGTACACCTGGTAGGCCAGCAGCTCCTCGTCGTTGATGAGCCCGGCTTCACGCGCGGACGCCAGCACCTCGTCGCTCGAAGGCTGGGACGCGTCGGTTGGCATCACGATCACCGACAGGGTCGCGCTCACCGACCCCGCCTTGGCCGTGATGACCGAGCCGCCGACGGCCACGCCCTTCACCCGGCCGTTCGCTACCGTGGCGTACTCCGGCAGGTAGGAGCTCCAGGTCACCTGGACGTTCTTGAGCACCTGGCCGGTGTCGTCGACCGCCTGGGCGGCCAGCGTCAGGGATTCACCCACCAGCAGCGTCGCCCCGTTCGGGGAGAGGGTGAGCGCGGCGACCTTGTCGTTGTCTTCGCCCTCCCCAGGCGTTGGGTCAGGTTCGGTGGAACCGCAGGCAAGGACGAACGTGAGCAGGCACAGCGCGAGCCGGGAGGCTCCATGAAACACAGGCATTGCCAGACCTCGAGGTGTCGAAGAGGCATGATAAATACCATGGGTGAATCCCGATGCGACCCCCGGTCGTGCAATGACATATTGTCTTGAAACAAGAAGGCCCCTGTTGCCTGGGAGGCAACAAGGGGCCGGGATCCGCAAGGGATTGGCGCGGGATTACGGCGTGGGCGCGGCCACGGCGGGAGCGGCCTCGGTGGGCGCGGCAGCAGCAGCGGCGGCGGCAGCGGCAGCGGCGGCCTCCTCGGCGGCCTTCGCCTCGGCCTGCTTGAGGGCGGCTTCGGCCTCCGCGCGCTTCGCGACCTCGACCTTGGCGGCGGCCTGCATGCTGGCGAGGCCCTTGTCGAAGTCCTTGCCGACCATCTTGTCCATGTCGATGAAGACCGAGAACGCCTTGCTCATGAAGCCGTTCTCACCGGTCATGGTCCAGGTGACGGCGGTGCCGTCCTGCACGGGCTTGAACGTGAACGTCGTGGTGCTGGTGGCGGCGAAGGGCTTGATGAACTCCAGCTTGATGCGGACGGACTCGTTCGCGCGGCTCTCCTCGTTGGTCATCCGGCCTTCGCCCACATCGGAGTTGCCCGTCCACGCGTAGGTGGCCCCGGTGCCCGACTCCGCGCCGCCGAAGACGCGCTTCAGGTTCGGATCCAGGTTGTCCCAGGGAGACCACTGGTTCCACTGGTGGAAGTCGTTCACCAGAGAGAAGGCGATGTCCGGCGTGCCCGGCACCGTGGCGGTGCGCGACAGGGTGAAGGTGTCGGGGCGGGTGGCGATGAAGGCGAGCAGCAGCACCAGCGCGGCGGCAAGGCCAATGGCGATCTTCTTGAGCATGGGGTGTCCTCGGAACAGCAGCCCCGGGAAGGGGCGGAGGCGTCTTAGGCCCTCCGTCCTCGGGCGCTCAAGCCCCCCACCTGGATTCGGGAGGGGCACCACCGTGGGTGCGCCAAAGGTGACGCCCTGAGTCGTGCCCGCCCTCCTTCGAGGCAACCCACACGGCGCGCTGGCGACAGCGGCCGGATGTTCGCAGCCTGCGGTCCCTTCTGCCCCTGCATGAGGACGGATCCCGTATCCTGGGCGTGAATGCGCGCGCCTTCCTCCCTTCTGACCCCTGACACCGCGCGGAGCCTGTCCCTGATTCGGACGCTGGGTGAACCGGAGCGCTCCCCGCACATCGTGAGACAAGTGCTGGGCTGGGACGCGTCGTCGCGCTACCTGCTGTCGGTCCGGAATCGGGGGGAGAATCAGCTGCGCTGGTGGGACCTGGAGGCGGACAGGAACACACCGCTCTTCACGCGCCCCCTGGCCGGTGGCGTGGCGGCGTGGTTCCTGCCGGATTCCCAGACACTCCTGTCCGTGACGTTCCGGGGCGCGCTCCAGACCTGGTCGGTGACCGACGGCTCTCTGCTGTCCACGGTGAAGACCGGGATGTCCGTCTGGGGCGCATGTCTGTCGTTGGATGCAACGCGACTGCTGCTCACGGCACCGGGCGGACGCGTCCTGCTCTGGGATTTGCGCAAGAGCTGGTTGATCTGGCGACGGGATGATCGCGCGCTCTTCTACGGCTGTGCGCTCTCTGCCGATGGCGCCTTCGCCGCGGCGGGGGCCGCCGAGGAACGGGAGGGCGCGGTGACGCTCGCGTCGCTCCGCCTCTGGGAGGCGAAGACCGGGAAGCTGGTGGGCAGTCGCTCCTTCGAATCCTCTCGCATCTGGACCGCGGCATTTGTCCCCTCGGGAGACCAGGTCATCGCCGCGGACACCGCGGGCAGGCTGCTGTTCCTGAGCCTGCCCTCGCTCGATGTCGTGCGCGTCGTCGAGGGCCCGGGTTCGGGAACCCTCCAAATGGAGTTCAACCCCGCGGGCTCCCTGCTCGCGGCCAGCCCGGACACGAGCGCCTTCGTGGTGCTGAACGCCGACGACGGGCAAACGCTCTTCGCCTATTCGGACCTGGACGACATGGAGGGCAGCTCCGTGTCCTTCTCTCCCGACGGACGCTTCGTGAGCTGGGGCATGGACGACGGCAAGGTCGGAATCTGGGGTGTGGCCCCGTCCCGGAAGGCCTGACGCGGCGTTGGACCCACCAACACGCGGCAGGTGCCCGGGGATGAGTTGGACAAAGTTGTCGAGGAACTGAAACAAAAGGAGAAGGTCAATGGACGCAAGAAGAGAGAGTGAACCCGTGAAGAACGTCACAACGACGGAGCGGAAATCCGAGCGCGAGCACGTCGTCACGCGAACCGTCAACGGCCCGGCGCGCATCATTTTCGAGGCGTGGACCAAGCCCGAGCTGCTCAAGCGGTGGTGGGCACCGAAGTCGTTTGGGATTTCCTTCATTTCCTGCGAGGCCGATGTTCGTGTCGGGGGCACGTACCGTTTCGTGTTCGGCCACCCTGCCTCGGAGCAGCCGATGGCGTTCTTCGGTAAGTACATCGAAGTGACGCCGCACTCGCGCCTCGCCTGGACGAATGAGGAAAGTGCTGAGGGGGCCGTCACCACGGTGACCTTCGAAGAGAAAGGCGGCAAGACGCGGGTCGTCGTGCACGACCTCTATCCCTCGAAGGAAGCTCTCGACGGTGCCATCGCCTCCGGCAGCACCTGTGGGATGGGCGAGACGTTCGAGCAGTTGGACGAGCTACTCGTCGCCCTGGGCGTCTAGTCCTATGACCGGGTGAAGTCCGCGGGTTGGTCATGGAACTTCGCTGCCTCGGCCACTCCCACGACCGCTTCTCGTAGCGCGTCGCCACGCGCCGGTTCTGCTTCAAACGAGTGAAGAGACACTCCACGCGGCAGCGCTTGCGATAGGCCGCGTGGCGGAAGGAGCGAAGGCGAGGCTGGTCCGATCGGGTAGGGATGACAGCCTGCACCTGGTGCTTGCGGCACCAGTCGCGCAGGCTTCAGTTCGCCCCGGCTCATGCTCTCTCAACGCCGGGCGCCCTCGACCTCTTTGCGGACACGCTCTAGCCTGAAGCCATCAGGAGGTGGACGTGGCGAAGCCCCGACAGGCGGTCCGGAAGCGTTCGACGCAGGAGCGCCGCTCCGACACCGCGCTGCTCATCATCGACGTCATCAACGACCTGGACTTTCCCGGCGGGGAGAACGTCCTGCCCTGGGCGCTGCGCATGGTGGAGCGGCTGGGCCCGTTCGCGCGAAAGATGCGCAAGGCGGGCGTGCCGGTCATCTACGTCAACGACAACTTCGACCTGTGGCGCAGCAACTTCACGGACGTCTACAAGCACTGCACCCGCCGGGGCAGCCGGGGCCACGCGGTCGCCCGGGCCCTCAAGCCACTGCCTGGTGACTACTTCATCCTCAAGCCCAAGCACTCGGCCTTCTTCGCCACGTCCCTGGTGCCGCTGCTGGAGCACCTGGGCACGAAGAAGCTGCTGCTCGCGGGCATCGCCACCAACCTGTGCGTCTTCTTCAGCGCCCACGACGCGCACATGCACGAGTACAAGATCACCGTGCTCAGCGACTGCTGCTGCGCGGAGAGCGACAAGGACCACGACCTGGCCCTCGATCAGCTCCAGCGCTTCCTGCGGGTGCGCGTGTGCCGCGGTGACGAGGTGAACCCCGTCCGCCACTCGCGGAGAGCTCCGACCCGGAAGCCCCCGACCGAATGGAAGTGACGGGGGCCGCGCGCCTCAGACGTCCTTGTCGTCATCGTCGTCGAGGATGTGGCACTTCTGATCCTCGTCGAGCGCCTTGCCGATGACCTGCTTCACCAGGTCCTCGCCGTTGAGCTCCATGGAGAAGTTGACCTTCTCGCCGCCCACGTCCTCCTGCTTGTCCAGCTTGAGCTTGCCGCCCAGGGCCATGGCATTCCCGTCGACGCGCGCGCCCGCGGGCACCCGCACCTCGCCGCCCAGGGACACCACGTCGCCCTTCACCCGAGCCCCGGCCTCCAGGATGACGCGGCCCCGGACGGCGGCCACGTCGTTGTCCACCACCGCGCCCTTCTTCACGATGACGTCCCCGTCCACCGCGACCGCGTCCTTGATCTTCTCCCCGGGCTCGATGACCAGGTCCGTGCCCTGGACCGCCTTGCTCCCGTCCTTCACGTTGACGCAGACACGCTTCACGGGAACCTTGGACGGCTTCGCGGGCTCCGCCGCCAGCGCGGGCACGGCCAGCGAGCAGACAAGAACGAGGGTCGGCAGGAGTGGGCGGCGCATGGTGGAAGCCTCCGTGACACGGAAGATGCGGAAGGGGGACGGCATGCCATGCCTACGGCCGGCCCCGTCCCCCCATTGCATCCACCGCATCACACCGGTGCGGCATCCACCCCGGCTCCAACGCCCCCGCCGAGCACGCCCTTCGCCGCGTCGATGGCTTCGTGCGTCCCCGCGAGCGCCAGGATGTCACCCGCGCGCAGCACCTCCTGCGCGGACGGCACCAGCACGCCCTCCGTGCCCCGGCGGATGGCCAGCACCGTGGCCCCCGTCATGCCGCGCAGGTTGAGCTCCGCCAGCGTGCGGCCCACCGCCGCGCTGGAGGTGCCCAACGCCACCGACTCCGGCTCGCCCAGGCCCGGCAGCAGCTGACGCACCCCGTGCAGCACGTCCGGAGCGGGCTCGTCGTCGCCGCCCTTCGCGTGGGACTGGGCCGCCAGCGCCTCCACGATGACCTGCGCTCCGGCGCGCATGTGGCCCTGCAGGTGCGTGGCGCTCTGCCAGAAGGCGAACCCCAGCACCCCCAGCATGATGAGCAGCAGCACTGCGCCCGGGAAGCCCGGCAGGAACGGCTGGGTGATGGCCACCACCGGCGCGCCCACCATGAAGATGCTCGCCAGTTGCAGCGCCACCACCAGCATCCGGCGCGGCGCCGCCGCCAGGTCCACCTTGCCGCCCGGCACCGCCGGCAACGCGCCCTCCGCCAGGGTGACGCCCAGCCGGCGCGCCACCCGGACGATGCCCACGCAGAAGGGCAGGGCGAGCGCGACGCCCAGGCCGATGACGATCATCGGCGTGAAGGTGACGTTCCCCTCGATGCGCGCGTCGATGTACGCCGTCACCTGGGGCAGCATCACCGACGTGCCGATGACGATGACCGTCAGCAGCGCCGCGTCCAGGAGCAGCATCATCGCCATGCGCCGCACGCGCGCGCCCACCGTCTTCTGGCGCGGCGACGTGCGCAGGTTCTCCACCCAGCTTCCATAGAGCGACGCGAACGTCTGCAGCGGCGCGGGCAGCTTGCGGTCCACCCAGTTGGCCAGCGGCCCGGAGGCACGGATGAGCCACGGCGTCGTCAGCGTGGTGATGGCGGACACGGCCACCGCCACCGGGTACAGGAAGGTGCCCGTGGCCTTCAGCGTCAGGCCCAGGCCCGCGATGATGAAGGAGAACTCACCAATCTGCGACAGGCTCAGGCCCGCCTGCACGGACGTGCGCGTGCCATTGCCGGTGAAGAAGGCGCCCAGCGTGACGCTGATGATCTTCCCGAAGACGACCACCAGCGTGAGCACCATGATGGCCATCCAGTGCTCGCGGATGAGCGCCGGGTCGATGAGCATGCCCACCGACACGAAGAACACCGCGCCGAACAGGTCGCGCACCGGCTGCACCAGGTGTTCAATCTCCTTGCCCTCGCCGGACTCCGCCACCAGCGAGCCCGCGAGGAACGCGCCCAGCGCCACCGAATAGCCGAACGACTGCGCCAGCAGCGCGACGGCGAAGCAGATGCCGATGGCGCTCACCAGCGTCGTCTCCGGACGCTGGAGCTTCGTGATGGCGCGCATCACCCGGGGCACCACCAGCAGGCCAATGACGACCAGCCCCACCAGGAACGCGGCCAGCTTGCCCACGGTCAGCGCCAGGTCGCCCGCGGACAGCCCGGAGCCGGTGGACACCGCGGTGAGCATGGCCATCAAGAGGATGCCGATGAGGTCCTCCACGATGAGGATGCCCACCACGATGCTGCGCAGCGCGCCCCGGATGTTCTGCTCGTCGAACGCCTTGGCGATGATGGTGGTGCTGGAGATGGCGATGCAGCAGCCGGTGAACAGGCTCTCCAGCATCGTCCAGCCGAAGGCGCGGCCCACGATGAAGCCCAGCCACACCATCACGCTGCACTGGATGACGGCGGTGAGCCCCGCAGTGGGGCCCACCTGGACGAGCCGGCGCAGGCTGAACTCCAGCCCCAGGGAGAACATCAGCAGGATGACGCCCAGCTCCGACAGCGTCGTGACGATGTTGGGGTCCGCCACCAGCGGGATGGGCACGTGCGGCCCGATGATGAAGCCCGCGAGGATGTAGCCCAGCACCACCGGTTGGCGCAGGCGCTGGAAGAGGACCGTGGTGACCGCCGCGACACAGAGGACGGTGGCGAGGGCTTGGAGGAAGGCGTGGGCGTCGTGCATGGGAGGCGCCTCGGGACCGGGACAGGGGCCGTCGTGGGATGGGGGACACCCCGCCTTCAGGAGGGGCGTCTGGACTCGCGGTCCCCGACCCCGCCTGGAACGCGCGGAGCCGGGGGCTCACTGGAAGTTAGGGCGGGCTCACATCCACCGCTCGAGGGCGATGGCCGCACCGATGATGGCCAGGCACAGCAGGGCGCTCCAAAGCAGGCGCGTGCCCTGCCACTGTTCGTGGGTGGGCCCCCCGGGGG
>NZ_RAWD01000374.1:0-8601 GCF_003612065.1 Corallococcus sp. CA047B | reverse complement strand
GGTGGCGGGGCTGGCGGTGGGCGTGACGCTGCGGCGCGAGGTGCCGCCGCAGAGCCAGGTGGCCATCCACTCCTTCTGGGAGTACGCCACCTTCGGCGTGAACACGTTCCTGTTCCTCTCCGTGGGCCTGGACACGCGGCCGGAGGCGCTCCAGGGACACCTGCCGGGCGTGGGCATCGCGGTGGTGGCGGTGGTGCTGGGGCGCGCGGTGGCCATCTACCTGCCCTTCCTGCTGTTGAAGCTGTTCAAGCCCGCGGAGTCCATCCCGCTGCGGTGGCAGCACGTGTTCCTGGTGGGCAACATCAAGGGCGCGCTGTCCATCGGTCTGGCGCTGGGCCTGCCGGAGAACACGCCCGCGCGCGAGCAGCTGGTGGCCATCGCCTTCGGCGTGACGCTGGTGTCCATGGTGGGCCAGGGGCTGGCGCTCACGGGCGCGCTCAAGTGGCTGGGGTTGTTCCAGCAGGACAAGGTGGCGCTGGAGATGGCGGGACAGCGGGGCAAGCTCATCGCCAGCCGCGCGGCGCACGTGGAGCTGGAGACGTTGCACACGCAGGGCCTGTTGCCGCGAGCGGCCTATGAGCACCTGCGCAGCGAGTACCAGGTGAACATCGCCCGGGCGGAGCGGGAGCTGCGGCGCATCAGCGAACAGCACCTGGCGGAAGGGGCGAAAGATTTGCTGAGCATGCGGCGGCGGCTCATCGACGCGGAGCGCACGGCGTTGCAGGGGGCCCGGCGCAACGGGCTGATTCCGGAGGCGACGGCGGAGGAGATGCTGGCGCACCTGGACGCGCGGATGTTGGACCTGGAGAAGGTGTTGCACGGCGGCAGCGCGAGCAAGGACAGCAAGGAGCACGGCGCAACATGAAGATCGTCATCGCGGGGGGAGGACGGGTGGGCGGCGCGCTGGCGGCGCGGCTCGTGTCGGAGCATCACACGGTGACGGTCATCGAACGCGATGCTGGCATCTGCGCGCGCCTCTTCGAGGAGGTGGGCGTGGTGACGGTGTGCGGGGATGCCACGAATCCGCGCGTGCTGGAGGCGGCGGGCATCAGCACGGCGGACGTGGCGGCGGCGGTGCTGGCGCACGACCCGGCGAACCTGGCGTTCACCATGCTGGTGCGCGCGGTGTCCAGCGCGCGCCTGATGGTGCGGATGCTGGACACGAACTACCGCGAAGCCTACCGGCTGGCGGGCGTGAAGGAGCTGGTGGCCGAGGCGGAGGTGGTGGTGGCGAAGATGACCACCGCCATCGACTTCCCGCAGGTGTCCGGGTCGCTGCCGCTCACCAACAGCGACGCGCTCCTGTTCGAGCTGACCATTCCGTCCCGCGCCCGGGTGGCGGGACAGACGGTGGCGCAGGTGCGCACCCTGGAGGGCTTCCCGCGCGAGTGCATCTTCATCGCGATGGTGGACCCCCAGGGCAACACGCAGCTGCCGGAGGGCAACACGCAGCTGCGCGCCGGGTCCACGGTCATCCTGGTGGCGCGGCGCGCGCAGGTGGCCACGGCGGTGGAGTTCCTCACGGCGGAGCCGCCGCTGGGCGCGGGGCTGGCGTCGTCGCTGGCCACGACCCTGCGCAAGCTGGACTTCCTGTCGCCCCTGAGTGACGACGAGCTGGAGAACGTGGCGCGCGGCGCGGAGCTGCTCCAGAAGCCCGCGGGCACGGAGCTGTTCCGCCAGGGCGACCCGGGGGAGACCTTCTACGTGGTCGTCTCCGGCGAGGTGGCGATGAAGGACGGCTCGCGGAACACGGTGGCCACGGTGAAGCAGGGCGGCTTCTTCGGAGAGCTGGCGCTGCTCACCGGCGAGCCTCGCAACGCCACCGCCGTCACCACCACGCCGTGCGAGCTGGCGGCGGTGGGCCGCGACGACTTCCGGGGCGTGATGATGGCCAACCCCGCCGTCGCGCTGGAGATGAGCCGCATCCTGGGCCAGCGCCTGTCCCGCGTGCAGGGCGGGCAGGTGCCCCCCAAGCGGCGCGGGCTGTTCGGGCGCTGAAGACAGACACTTCGCGGAGGGACTCCCCATGACGACGAAGCACACCGCGCTGGTGCTGGGCGCCACCGGCATCATCGGCCGCAACCTCATCACGCACCTGGACACCCGGCCGGACTGGGCGGTGAAGGCGGTGGCGCGCGGGGCGCCGGATTTCGCCACGCGCGCGGAGGTGCGGTCGCTGGACCTGCTGTCGCCGGACGCGTTCGCGGGCGCGGCGGAGTGGCTCAAGGACGTCACCCACGTCTTCTTCGCCGCCTACCAGGAGCGTCCGGACGCGGCGGAGTTGAGCCGCGTCAACGTGGCGCTGCTGCGCAACACCGTGGAGGCCCTGGAAAAGCACGCGCCGGGCTTCCGTCACGTCTCCTTCATCCAGGGCGGCAAGGCGTACGGCGCGCAGTTCGGCCTCTACAAGACGCCCGCGAAGGAGACCGACCCGCGCCACTTCCCGCCCAACTTCTACTACGACCAGGAGGACTACCTGCGCGACGCCTCCAAGGGCCGGCGCTGGAGCTGGACCGCCCTGCGGCCCGACATGATGATGGGCATCGCCGTGGGCAATCCCATGAACCTGGGAAACCTCATCGGCGTGTATGCGTCGCTGTGCAAGGCGCTGCGCGTGCCGCTGCGCTTCCCCTCCACGCCGCGCGCCTACTCCATCCTCGCCAACGTGACGGACGCCACCGTGCTCGCGAAGGCCATGGAGTGGGCCGCGCTCAATGAAGCCTGCGCGGGCGAAATCTTCAACATCACCAACGGCGACGTCTTCCGCTGGAGCCAGGTCTTCCCGCGCATCGCGGACGCGTTCGGCATCGCGTGCGCCGACCCGCAGCCCTTCTCCCTCACCGAGGCGATGAAGGACAAATCCCCCGTCTGGGAAGCGCTCACGCAACGCCACGGCCTGCACCCGCACGGCCTGAAGAAGCTGGCCAACTGGGCCTTTGGCGACTTCATCTTCCACGTGGAGAACGACGCGTTCTTCGACGTGAACAAGGCACGCCGCTTCGGCTTCCAGGAGATGCACCTGGACAGCACGGAGGCCATGGTCGCGCTGATGCGTCAGCTCCAGGCGGAGAAGCTCATCCCCGCCTGAAGCCCACGCGCGTCACGGGCTGACGAGGACGACCCGGGGCCCCTCCCCGGGACTGCCCGAGTCGACCGCGATGAAGAGCGGCACGTCCCGAGGAATCGGCTCTTTCGAACGGAGCGCCACCGTCGAGCCCTCGACGGGCGACACCTTCACGCATTCGCTCACCCCCGTGACGTACTTCGGGACCTCGACGTTACGGTCCTTGGACTTGCCCACGGGGCTGCCTTCGTACCAGCCGACATCCACGCACTGGGACCACCCCTTCTCCTCGTCGTCACAGGTGTCCAGCTTCGACCCGTCGATGGGCAGACAGGTCAGGACGAGCGTCACGGTGACATGGTCGTCGGCGTCCCGGGTCGCGGTGGCGGCCCGGACTCCCACGACATCGAAGTCCGGTCCACACGCGGACAGCAACCCACCCAGGGCCAGGGCAATGAAGGTCTTGTGCATGGTCATCTCCAGGAGCTGTCAGGGATTGGCGAGGATGATGCCCGTCGCGAGGGGATCCGCCTGGATGAGGATTCGCAGGCCCGGGTCCTTCGCCACCGCGTCAGGCGAGGTCAGCGTCAACTGCATGCCTTCGATGGAGGGGACCTTCTGGCACTGCTCCACCGTCGTCAGGGGGCTTTCGAAGCGGAGGTCGTCGGCCGCGTACCAACGCGCGGAGACACAGATGCGGTCGTCATCCGCATCACACTTTCCATCCGCCCTGGGCAGGCCATAGACCTCCTGGCAGGCCAGGGTGACCGCGACGGACACGCGGTCATCCTCGAGCCGCGAGGCCGTGGCCTCCCGCACTCCGGCGGCTTCAAGCCCGGGCTCACAGCCCGCGGCGGTGAGCGCCAGCAGCATCGACAGGATGGGATAGGGCCTGGGTCGCACGCGGGTTCCTCCTCGCAAGGGATGGGACCCGCTCGCCTTAGCAACGCCTGTGCCCATGGGCAGACAGACGCCTGCCCCGAGGGAGGACCGCGTGTGCACTGACACGCGTGTCCCGATTCCAGCACAGCGGACGCCCTGCGTTCCTGACAGGGCTGTCCTGCTTTGCTCTACGTGGCCTGCTTGAGGCGGCCGCACACGGCGGAGGCCACCAGGAAGCCCTTGCTGAAGGTGTTGCGGAAGCCGTTGTAGAGCGTCGTCACGCCCGGCACGTTGGCGATCATGTCCGCGAAGCTCCACATCTCCTCGTGCGCGTGGATGAGCGGAAGCGCTTCGCCGCCGTCCTCGCCGCGCTGGAGCGTGAAGTCGAACACCAGGATGGTGCGCAGGGGATAGGTGTACAGCCAAGCGAACTGCTTGAGGTTCATCACCCCGTCCACCATGGCCCGGCCGCTCTTCCCATCCGGCTCCAGTTGGATGTTGAGCTGGAAGATGTCGAAGTCGAAGCGGAACATGCAGTGGAAGCCCGCCGCACCCTTGCGGTACGTCTCCTTGCCACCCCCCTTCTGCCAGGGGTCCGTGAAGGTGACGTCCTCGGCAATCATTGGCATCAGCTCTTCGTCCAGGACCCTCGCGGGGATGGTCGTGTCGTAGAGCAGACGCGTGACTTCCCGGAAGCGCGCCTCCAACTGTTCAATCAATGCCTGCTCCGCCTTGCGCATACGTCCCCCCTGCCCGTCCCGGGCCGTGGCCGAGAAGGTAGGCACGGGGGTGGGCCCGGGGAAGACGGGGTGCGTCAGCCGCCCAGCTCCGTGAGCAGTTGCGCCGCCTGGGTCTTCACGAGGTCGTCCTCGCCCAACGACTGGGCCTGCTTCGCGTGGCGGGTGGCCTCCGCCCGGTCGAACGGCTGGGTGGCGCGCGCCAGGTTCAGGTGCGTGAGCGCGTCCTGGGGGTTCGCGGCCAGCACCCGCTCCAGCAGCACGCGGGCCCGCGCATGGTCCTGGTCACCCATCAACAGACGCACCAGGTCGTTGGTGGGGCCGGGCTCGTTCGGGGCCGCCACCACCGTCTCCTCCAACAACCGCCGCGCGTCCGCACGCTCGCCCAGCGCCTCGTGCGCCTGCGCCAGCGAGTGGCGCACATCCCACTGGTTGGGCGCGCGCCGGAGCGCGTCCTGGAAGAGGCCCTTCGCCTCCGCCAGCTCGCCGGCCAGCATCGCCGACAGGCCCTGCAGGTGGATGTACTGGATGCGCTCGGGGTCGATCTGCCGCAGCTCCAGGATGGTGCGCCGCGCGGCCTCCTGGCTGTTGGCCAGCAGGTACAGCCGGAACAGGTCCTGGAGCACCGCCAGCCGCGTCTTGCCCTGCGCGTGCTCCAGCGCCTGCACGCCCGCGGAGATGGCCAGGCCCACGGCGCCGTTGGACGCGTGCGCGCGCGACAGCATCAGGAACGGCAGGGCTTCCTGGGGCGCCAGCGCCGCGGCCTGCTGGAAGTGCTCCACCGCGGCCTTCGTGTCCTTGCGCTGCACCGCGATGCGGCCCAGCTCGAAGTGCGGGTAGACGCTCTGGGGCGCCACCACCTGCGCGGCCTCGAAGGCGGCCTTGGCGCCGTCCAGGTCTCCGCGCTCGGACAGGAGCGTGCCCAGGTTGAAGCGCTCGAAGTAGCCAGCGGTGGGCGCGGCGGCCAGCGCCTTGAGCGTCACCAGCGCCACCGGGTCCCCGGCCTGCGCCTTGAGCATCGCCAGGTGGGCCTGGGCTTCGGTGTTCTCCGGCTGCACCTGTAACAGTCGCGTCACGGCCCCTTCGGCATCCCGGGCGGCCCCGGTGCTCAGGTGGGTGCGCACCAATCCCATCAGACAGTCCACGTCCTTCGGGTCGATGGAGAGCCCCTTCTGGAAGCTCTTCACCGCCTCCCCGGGCTGGCCCTGCTGGAGGAACTGACCACCCTCTTGTGCGTACCTGGATGCCATGTCCCCTACCTACCACGAGCCTCCGGAAAGCCAGCTTCCCCGCCTGCCCCGAAGCGGTCTCACGGATGTTTCACCGCCCCCTCAACGGCGCAGCGCCGCCAGGGCGACCCCCGGGACCTTCCACCACGAGGGCGACTGCTCGAAATCCACCAGCCTGCGGCCCAGGTCCGCCATGCCCTGGTGTCCCGGCACCCAGGGGGGCGCGGGCAGGGACTTGAGCGGGGCGCGCAGCACCGCCTTCTCGATGGACTCCAGCATGAACGTGTTGTGCACCCAGCCCTGCCCGCTCTGGATGTCCTTCAGCGACGAGGACGGGTGGCCACCCCAGGGCAGGCTGCCCAGCGCGTAGGCCGCGCCCGGCCAGGTGTTGATGGCCACGGTGCCGTATCTCAGCTCGCGCACCGCCTTCTCCACCGCCGCCTTCACGTTCGGATCCTTGAGGGACTTCGGGTGGACGAGGAGCGTCGCGTTGAGGGTGCCCCACACCGTGTTGTTGAGGAACGCCACCACCGCTTCCAGGAACACCACTGGATCCTCCGAACCGGGCAGGCCCGTCTCCGACAGCACCGTGCACCAGGGCTCCTGGCGAAAGACGCGGTCCTGCGTCTTCAACGGATCCACGTCGGGCAGCAGCGCGTACGCGAGGTCGCCCTCACCTGGAGTGCCCACGAGCCGCACGTTGGGGCGGCCTTCGGTGAACTGGCGCCAGCGCTCGTCCGCGCCCGGGTAGTAGGCGCGGCGCACGGGGGCGCGGGCGAGGCTTGCCTGGATGCGGTCCACGAAGGCGCCGCGCTTGTTCCAGTCCTTCGGTTGCACCAGCAGCTTGGCCGCGTTGCAGTTGAAGGACGCGTTGTTGGCGACCATGCCGGCGATGTCGTCCGCCTGGAAGCGCAGGTCTCCGTCGGAGTACGGACCCGGCACCACGACCACTGGGGACACGTTGCCCAGCTCGCTGGACACGTGCTTGGTAAGCAGCGGTTCGTTCTTCTGTCGGCGCGCATCGGACTCCGGGCCGGGCGGGCCCCACACGAGCGCGTCGTGGGTGCGGTCGCTGCCGGTGATGTGCACCTCGTCCACCGCGTCGTGCTGCACGAGCTGCGCACCCTCCTCCGCGCCGCCGTACACGATGGCCAGCGCGTCCCGGGCGACGAGCGGCGCGAAGGCCTGCTCCAGGAAGGGGCCCAGGTACGCGTTGACGGGGTTCATCTTGAGCACGCAGACGGTGCCTTCGACGAAGAGCTTGTAGAGGCAGTCCAGCGGCGGGATGGAGTTGACGTTGCCGCCGCCCAGCACCGCGCACACGCGGCCCTTGTGGGGCTTGCGGTAGAACGACGCCTGGTGTTCGCGCAGGTTGTCGGCGGTGACGCCGGGCTGGAAGTAGACCTCGCCCACGTTGCCGGGCAGCAGCATTCCTTCCAGCCGGTCGCGGGGGAACACCCTCGCGGCCAGCCGCCCGTCCTCCAGCGTGCACAGGTGCGAGCGGGGGATGACGGGCACGCCGTGCTTCTGGATGTCGCGCAGCGAGTCCGCGAGCAGGCGCAGGTTGCGCACCACCACCATGGGCCCGGCGAGCCACTCCTCTCCCGCGAGGGGCCCGCCGGGGTCGATGCCCTTGGCCTCGCAGGCCGCGCGCACGCTCGGCTCCGCGATGGCGACGTACGCGCGGCGCAGGTCCTCCAGGAGCTTGATCCGCTCCGTGAGGGCGAGTTTCGCCCACGCGCCCGAGCCCTCGCGGACCCGGCGCACCAGGATGTCGATGGTGGTGCGAGACGTGTGCTGCGGGACGGCGGCGGACATGGCGACCTCCGGAACAGGCTTCACACCGGGTCCCGGTATAGGGAAGCCCGCGTGCGCCGTCACCGTGGGGGCCGCGCCCTCCGTCCTCAGGTGGGCAGAGGCTCGGCCAGGCCCTTGCGGATGGCCTCGTCAACGACGTTCATGACCTTCTTGAACTGCTCGTGGTGACGGCCTGCCTGCTCCTCGGCCAGCTTCGCCTGCTGTTCGCCGAGCTTCGCCTGCTCCTGGCCGAGCTTCGCCTGCTCCTCCCCCAGGGCCTCCATCTTCCGGCTGAGCTCCTCCTGCTGCTTGTCGAAGCCTTCACGCTCGCGATCGAGGTCCGCCTCGCGCTTGTCGAGTGCCTCCTCCTGGCGATCGCGTTCGACGTCGTCGCGGTCGGTGTCGTCGCGCCGGGCGGCGGCGATCCGGGCACGCTCCACGCCGATGTCCGCGTGCTTGAGCGCGAGCGCGGCGTGCTTCGAGGCCAGCTGCGTCTGGGGATAGGCGAGCTCCGCCTGCTTCTGGCCCAGCGCGGCCTGCTTCTGGCCGAGGGCCGCCTGCTGCTGTCCGAGCGCGCCCTGCGCATCCCCGAGCTTCCCGGCCTCTTCCATCAGCTTGCGCACCTGTTCGAGCGTCTGAGGATCGCGGATCAGGAAGGGCTTGTCGGCGCGGCGCACGAAGATGATGTCCTTGCCCTTCTGCTTGAAGGTGCGCGCCAGGTGCACGTCGTCGGAGGAGCCGGAGATCATCGTCCGACCGTCGGAGAGGTACGCGAAGGTGTCGCCGTCATCCATGTCCGGAGGGCTGGGAGGACGCGGCGGCGCGGGAGGCACCGGCGCCGCCGCGAGCCTGGGCAGGGCGGGCAGCGCCGGCAGGGCGGGCGACGTAGAGG
>NZ_RAWD01000373.1:0-8634 GCF_003612065.1 Corallococcus sp. CA047B | reverse complement strand
GGGTGGCTGTTGGGGGCCGCGTGGTTCCTTGGGATGATGAGTCACCCGGTGCAGGGGGGCATCGTCAACTCGCTCGGGCACGCGGTGGGTGGGCGCAACTTCGAGACGTCCGACAACTCACGCAACAACCACCTGGCTGCGTGGCTCATCCTGGGCGAAGGCTTCCAGAACAACCACCACCGCTATCCAGGGTCCGCCTCGTTCTCGTACCACCTTCACGAGGTGGATCTGGGCTACGGGGCGTGCGTGCTGCTGGAGAAGCTGGGGCTGGCCACCATCCAGCGCGACTACCTCATCCCCCGACCCCCGCGCGAGCAGACGGTCGGCGCACAGGCCCGCCCCGGAGCGCCCGGGTAGGACGCGGACCTCCTCAACGTGCGGTGCCGAGGAGCCCCGCGATCCGGCGGAACACGGCGTGCGCCTCCGGCGTGAAGGTGGCCCCCATGAACACGTGGAACCCTCCGCGTGTCTCGTGCAGTTCCACCTGACCTCCCGCGGCCGTGACCTGGTCACGAAGCCGGCGAGCGTCCGGCAGGAAGAGGTCGTCGGTGCCCTGTTCGATGTGAATGGGTGGCAGGCCCCCGAGGTCCGTGAAGAGCGGGCTGAGCAGCGGGCCGCGCGGGTCCGAGGACCCCGCCCACCAGCGGCCCCATTCCACCAGTTCGGCGGCCCGGAGCATGACGTCGCGAGGCTCCACCGCCGCCACCTCCGGATGGGACATCGTGAGGTCCAACCACGGTGCGAACAGCAGCAGGTGGCCCGGCAGCGGGAGGTTCTGGCTCCGGAAGTGCAGCGCCTGCGTGATTGCCAGGTTGCCTCCCGCCGAGTCACCGCAGAGCACGATCCGGCCCGGGCTCACGTTGCGCAGGACGTCGCGGTAGACCTGTTCGAGCAGGCGGAAGGCCTCGGTGTACGGATGCTCGGGGGCGAGGGGATAGAGGGGCACGGTCACCATCGCGCCCGTCTCCCGGATGAGTCGCTCGATGATGTCCCAGTGCGCGCCTTGAAGCGGATTCACGAACGCGCCGCCATGCGTGTAGATGACGTGCCAGCCCGAGGCTCCGGCCTTCGGGGTCAGCGTGTACACGACCTGACCGAGCACGCGCTCCTCGCGGACGTCACATCGCTTGCGCAGGGAGTGTCCGAGGGGTGCTGGCGGCGGGTACTTCCTGCCTGCGTACTCGTGCCGGAGCTGGGCGGGGCCGCGAGTCTGTCCTCGGCGTGTCCGCAGCACGGCGGCGGCCAGCCGCATCCGCAAGCTCATCCCACCTCCGCGACATCCTGCGTGGAGGGGGTGGCCGGACGTACGTGCGAGGAGAACCGCAGGTGCGGGTCCACCACCGGGCCCTCCCGGAGCAGCCGGGTGTCCAGGTGGTAGTCCATCGACATCACCCAGGGGGCGTGGTCGCTCTGCCGGGGCAGGGTGTCGAGTGAGCGCTTCACGTAGCCGGCGGCGAAGTCGATCAGCGGCCGGGTGGGCATCGCCGGGTCGCTCAGCTCGGGACGGCAGATGGTGTGGCCGTGCGCATCCATGTGCGCGAGCAGGCGGCAGAAGTGCTCGCACAGCAGGCCGACCTTCAGCGTCCATGACGCGTTGGTGTAGCCGATAGCGAAGGCGAAGTTGGGCACCCCGCTGAGCATCATTCCCCTGAAGGCCACCGTGTCGGGCAGGTGCACCGGTGCTCCGTCAACGGTCAGCGCGATGCCGCCGAGCGCCTGGAGGTTCAAGCCCGTCGCGGTGACGATGATGTCGGCCTCGAGCTCCCGGCCCGACTTCAGCTGGAGGCCTTTCTCGGTGAAGGTCTCGATGTGGTCCGTGACCACCGAGGCCCGGCCGCTGGAGATGGCCTTGAAGAGGTCCGCGTCCGGCACCACGCACAGCCGCTGCTCCCACGGGTTGTAGGGCGGGTTGAAATGCTCGTCGACCGGATACCCCTTCGGAAGCTCCCGGGCGTTCACGAAGCGGATGAAACGCCGGGCGGCACGCGGGTAGCGATGGGCGAAGCGCCAGATGAAGCGTTGCACGGCGATGTTCTTGCGTCGCGTGAGCGCGTGGGCCCACGTCTTCGGCATCAGCTTCCGCGCGAGCTTCGCGAACAGGTCCTCGGAAGGGGCGGGCAGGATATAGGTGGGCGTGCGCTGCAGCATCGTCACATGCGCCGCCGCGTCCGCCATCGCTGGCACGAGGGTCACGGCGGTGGCGCCACTTCCGATGACGACGACGCGCTTGCCCGTGGAGTCCAGGTCCTCGGGCCAGTGCTGGGGATGGAGGATGCGGCCCTTGAAGCGCTCGGTTCCCTCGAACCGGGGCGTGAACCCCTGGTCGTAGCGGTAGTAGCCGCTGGCGCAGAACAACCACCGGCAGGTGAGCTTCAGGCGCTCGCCGGTGTCGCTGCGCTCGACATCAACGACCCAGTGGGCCTCCGTGCTGGACCAGGCGGCGCCGTGCACCTTGTGGTGGAGGCGGATCGCACGGTCGATTCCGTGTTCGGCCACGGTCTCGTGCAGGTAGGCGAGGATGGCGTCCGCGCTGGCAATCGACTTGTTGTTCGTCCATGCCTTGAACTCGTACCCGAGCGTGTGCAGGTCCGAATCGGAGCGGACGCCAGGGTAGCGGAAGAGATCCCACGTCCCACCGGTCGCCCCCCGGGCCTCGAGAAGGGCGTACGACTTCGATGGGTGCTCCCGTTTCAGATAGCAGGCCGCTCCGATCCCCGAGACACCCGCTCCGACGATCAACACCTCGACGTGTTCGGGGAGGTCTGCGGCGCGCGTGAGGGACATGGCGGGCTCCGTTGCCGGGTCGGGGTGGGAGGCGTCCCGGCGGACGCCCTGCCTGAAGGATGGTGAGCCGAGGACGTCATTGCGACCCTTTTTTGAGCCGGGCGAGGCTTCGCCTGGGTGACATCGGGCGCCCAGACTTCTCGACGTTCGCGCCAGCCCGTGCGAGCGTCGTTGCCGTGACGCCCTACGACAAGATCTTCGAGAACAACCAGCGCTGGGCCGAGGAGCAGTTGCGCTCGGATCCGGACTACTTCGCCAGGCTCTCCCAGTCACAGCAGCCGGACTTCCTGTACATCGGATGCTCCGACAGCCGCGTCCCGGCGAACCAGATCATGGGGCTGGCGCCCGGTGACGTGTTCGTGCACCGCAACGTCGCCAACCTGGTCAACAACGTCGACCTCAACGTGATGTCCGTCATCAACTACGGCGTCCGGCACCTCGACGTGAAGCACATCGTGGTCTGCGGCCACTATGGCTGCGGCGGCGTCCAGGCGGCGATGCAGCCCAAGGACCTGGGCATCCTCAACCCCTGGCTGCGCAACATCCGCGACGTGTACCGCTTCCATAAGCTGGAACTGGACGGCATCACGGATGAGGCGAAGCGCTATGACCGGCTGGTGGAGCTCAACGTCCTGGAGCAGAGCATCAACATCATCAAGACGGCCGCCGTGCAGAAGTCCTATCTGTCGAAGGGCTATCCCATCGTGCACGCGTGGGTGTTCGACATGCGCAACGGCATCATCAACGACCTGAAGCTGGATTTCGTGCAGACGTTGCACAACATCCAGGAGGTCTATGACCTGACGAAGGATTGAGCTCCGGAAGGGGAACTCCCGCTCCTCCTGGGCTGCCGTCAAATCCGCCCGCCCCATGCGCTTCTTCCTGACCCTTCCGGACGGCCGCCACTTCGCGCTGGAGAAGCCGGTGGTCTCCGTGGGCTCCGAACCCGCGTGTGATGTCGTCCTGTCCTCTCCCGGCGTGAAGGCCAGTCACGCCCTGCTGTTCCGGGACGCACGGGGGTGGACGGTGTCCGCCGCCAGCCCTGGTTGCGACGTGCGCGTTCGCGGCAAACGCGTGGACCTGTCGCCCCTGGCTCCGGGTGACTCCTTCGTCATCGGTCGGGCCACGCTCACGCTGGGGGCTTCCGAGGAACTCCGGTCGCATCTCCAGCCAGATACGACGCCGTCCTCCCGTCTGCTGCCGGTGCTGACCGACTTCGCCTCCCGGCTGCTCGTGCAGCGTCCTGCTTCGGAGTTGCTGGACGTCACCCTTCGCGGCATCGCGGACGTGACGTCCTCGGACGTGGGCTTCCTGGTCTCGGTGGAGGGCGACCGGCGTCAGGTGGTGGCCTCCACCGGCTCCGTGCCCGCCGCGGTCGTGGTGGACAGCCTCGTGGATCAGGTCGTGGCGTCAGGGGCTCCCGTGCTGGTGCCCGATGTCGCGGTGGAGGCTTCCCTGGCCGGTGCTCCCAGCGTCCTGGCCCTGCGCCTCACCTCCGCGCTGGTGCTGCCCCTTCGCGCGGGCTCGGCGCCCCTGTGTGCCGTGTACCTGGGCCGACGGGTGGGCAGTCCTCCGTTCGCCTCTCGCGACCTGGAGGAGGCCATGGCCCTCTCCTCGCTCGCGGCGCTGCTGCTGGCCACGTCTCGTGAACTGACCGAGCTGCGCTCGCAGGTGGACAACCTCACGCAGCGCATCGCCGCGGCCACCTTCGAGGGACTCATCGGTGAGTCACCCGCCATGCGCTCCCTCTACCGACAGATTGAACGGCTGGGACCCACGTCCCTGCACGTCCTCATCCAGGGCGAGACGGGCACCGGCAAGGAGGAGGTGGCCCGTGCGCTCCACCGCCGCAGCGGTCGGCGGGGACGGCTTGTCGCCATCAACTGCGCGGCGCTTCCTGAATCCCTCATCGAACGGGAGCTGTTCGGCCATGTGCGCGGGGCGTTCTCCGGCGCTGGCGCGGACCGTGCGGGCCTGGTGGAGGCGGCGGATGGCGGCACCCTGTTCCTGGACGAAATCGGGGACATGCCCCTGTCCCTCCAGTCCCGCCTGCTTCGCGTCGTCCAGGAACACGAAGTGACCCGGCTGGGCGAACACCGGCCCCGCAAGGTCGACATGCGCGTCCTGTCCGCCACGCATCAGCCCCTCAAGGCGCTCGTCGCCCGGGGCGCCTTCCGCGAGGACCTGCTCTTCCGCCTGGAGGAGGTGCGCCTGGAGGTGCCCGCCCTTCGCGAGCGCGGTGATGACGTGCTGCTCATCGCCCACCATGTGTTGAAACAGGAGGGCGGTCGCGCTCGTGGCTTCACCCAGAAGGCCACCGAGGCCCTTCGCGGGCATCCCTTCCCGGGCAATGTCCGCGAGCTGGTGTCGCGGGTGCGGCGTGCTTCCATCCTGGCTTCAGGGGAGTCACTGGGCGCCGAAGACCTGGACCTGGGGGCGGATGCGACGCCGCTGTTGCCCCTGGACGCGGCCCGGGACGCCTTCGTGCTTCGCTACGTGCGGGAGGCCATTGCTCGCAGCGGTGGGAGCAAGAAGGACGCGGCTCGGGCGCTGGGCATCGGCCTGCGTTCGGTGTTCCGCTACCTGGGCGAAGAGGACTGAGGCGGTCCGTGCGGCCCTGGCGTTTGCTCCTGAAAATCCCGGTCCCTAGACTGCGCTCGCGATGACGGGCGAACTGCTGGCCGGCCGCTACCAGTTGGAGCAGGAGCTGGGGCGAGGGGGGATGGCGACGGTCTTCCTGGCCCGCGACCTCCGGCTTTCCCGCCGCGTGGCCGTGAAGGTGCTGCATCCAGGCCTGGACCCGGGCCTCGCTGAACGCTTCCGCAGGGAGGCGGAGGTGGTCGCCTCGCTCAAGCACCCGAACGTGCTGGAGGTGCATGACTTCGGCGAGGACTCCGTGCGCGGTCCCTTCCTTGTCTGTGAATGGGTTCAGGGGGAGAACCTGCGCGAGCTGGCGCGACGGCTTTCCCCCGTGCCTCCCGAGGTCGCCGCGCTGCTGGGGTGGGAGCTGGCCCGGGCGCTGGAGGCGGCGCACGCGCGCGGCGTGGTGCACCGGGACGTCAAGCCGGAGAACGTGCTGGTGGCGCTGGGTGGCCCGCTGAAGCTGGCCGACTTCGGCATCGCCGCGCTGGCGGATCAGGCGCGGTTGACCAGCACCGGCGCCGTCATCGGCTCGCTGGCGTACATGGCGCCCGAACGCATCGATACCGGTGCCTGGTCCCCGGCGTCGGATGTCTTCGCGGTGGGCGTGGTCCTGTTCGAGTTGTGCGCGGGAATGACGCCGCACTCGGGGGCAGGGAGCGCGCGGTTGGCCGTCTCCGTGATGACTCGCGATGCTCCCTTGTTGTCGGAGGTCGTGCCGGGCACTCCCGAGGTTCTCGGTGCGCTGGTGGCGCGGTGTCTTGCCCGGGATGCTCGCGACCGACCCCGGGATGGCGCGGAGCTGACCGTGGGCCTGGAGGAGGTCCTTCGCTCCCTGGTGGGCTCCCCCTCCGAGGCTTCACGGGCCTTCTTCGTGGCTCCGGAGGACGTCGCCTCTGGCTGGCGGGAGGCTCGGTTTCAACGGCTGCTGGGTGAGGGACGCGCGCTGCTCGCGGCGGGGCAGGGTGCCCAGGCGGCCCGGTATCTCAATGTCGCGCTGTCCCTGCGGCCCGGTGCTCCGGAAGTGCTGTCGCTCCTGCGGACGCGCCCCAGGACGAGGCGGACCCGTGTGCTTGTCGGGAGCGCCCTGCTGAGTGGGCTGCTGGTGTCCGTGGGCGCGTGGGTGGCCCTGCGGGAAACCACGCAGACGCCTTCGGAGCGCGCCACGGTGGTGACGGACGTAGCACCCACGCCTTCGCCGCCTGCCTCTCGTTCGAATGTGACGGTGCCAGAGCCGGATGCTCCACTTCCGGCACGAAGCCCTCCTGGCAAGATGACTCCGGGCGGTGCGGAAGTGCGACCAGATGCGGTTTCTTCCTCCGCCCAGAAACCCCGTGTCGTGCCTTCCCGCAGACTCGCGCCTCCGCAAACCTCCAGCGCACAGGCTCCCTTGCCACCGGCAACCGCGACGGTCCCCACGTCGGATCCGTCACCGGCACCTGCCCAGGGCTTCGCGACGCTGACCGTGGTGACGCGCCCCTGGGCCGAGGTGTTCGTGGATGGCCAGAGCCGGGGCTACACGCCCCGCATCCGCGAGGTCCGCCTGTCCCCTGGCACGCACCGATTGCGCTTCGACAACCCCCTCTGCGAACCCGTGGAGGAGGTCCTCCAGGTCGCGGCGGGAGAGACCGTCTCGCGAAACCTCTCACTCCGGGTCCTCGATGCGGAAGTCACCCTCGTCGCTCCCGTGGCCGCCCGCATCTTCGTCGATGGGGTGGAGGTCGGCGTGGCGCCCCTTCGCGGGCCGTTGAAACTCGCGCATGGTGCGCATGTCCTGTCGGCCCGGGGACCTGGAGGCCTCGTGCTGAGACAGACGGTGGACGCGGTGGCCGGCACGCGCACGACGGTGGTGCTGGGAAGCCCTTCGCGCTGAGGCCCGTCGCTACTGTGGGACCGCGTACACCAGCAGCATCGACACACCGTTCTGGTTGGTGGGATTGAAGCTCCCCACCGGGGCGACCCAACCGCAGCCGCCGTAGCCACGCAACTGGGCCACCTGGTTGTTCTCACTGAACGTGAACGAGCCGGGTTCGGAGTTGATGCCACCCCGGCTGAGCTGCCCCGCACCCACCGCGAACGGTGTCCCTCGCAGGTCGATGTTGGCCAGGCCCGTCCGGCTGCAGCCCATCGCCGCCGCGTATGGCATTGAGGTCACCGGCTGCTTGTTCACGTGCAGCAGCGAACCGGCGGACGTCGAGAAGGTCTGGTCCGCCGTCTCCACGCGCAGCGTGATGGGATTGATGCGAAGGCGCGTGTACGTGGTCCGCACATCGGTGCCCGGCGAGTTCCCACCCGCTGTGTATTGCGAGTAATTGAATCCATCCCCCGTCCGCACCAGGGACAGGTATTCCAAAGGCGTGGTGGCCATGTCCCGGCAGTAGGCGGTCCAGGGCTTGAGCGGATCGCGGTTGAAGAACAGCGTCTGGTCGCCGTCCTGGGCCTCCGGGTGGGCCGTCTTGATGTCCTGGCAGGTCGCGGGCCGGTCGCCCAGGCGGTACTGGAGCTGGAGCTGGCCGCCGTTCTGGTTGTAGGGATTCACGATGCCCGGGAGGCCCACGAAGCCGCAGTAGCCGCCTCCCGCCAGGCTGACGACCTGCTCCATCTCGCTGTACGTGGCGCCAGTGCCCGCCATGCTGCCGCCCCAGGGCACGAGCTGGCCCGCGGGCACCACGAACGGCGTGCCCCGCAGGTCGATGTTGCCCTGCGACAGCGTCCGGTTGCAGGACATGGCCACGCCGTAGGACATGGATGTCACCATGTCCGGGCTGTGCCGGAGCGACCCCGTGGAGGTCGCGAAGGTCTGGTTCGCCGTATCCACCTTCAGCGTGGTGGGGTTGATGCGCAGCCGGGTGAAGGCGGTCCGCACCGTGGTTCCAGGCGAAGCACCCCCCGCGGTGTATTGTGAGAAATTGGCGCCGGCCTCCGTCCGCGCCAACGTGAGGAATTCGGCGGGCGTGCCGGCCATGCCATGGCAATACACGGTCCAGGGGGCGGAGGCGTCACCTGAGACATACAGCGTGTAGTCGCCGTCCGGCGCCTCCGGCCAGCCGTTCTTGATGTCCTGACAGGTCATGGGCCGGGTCTCCTGGGCCTGGGCACGCACCGCGAAGGCCGTCTCCTCGCCCGTGCCACAGCCGGTGGCGAGCGCGGCCAGGCTCAAGGCCAGCGCAGGCCCTCCACGACGGCGGAGCGGGGAGGAGGGGATGACAG
>NZ_RAWD01000372.1:0-8698 GCF_003612065.1 Corallococcus sp. CA047B | reverse complement strand
CCCCGGCATGAGCCCCACCCTCGGCGGGACCTGACGGACATGGGGCGCATGCTACGGCTCCATCCCTGGGGAGGATGCTGTCTGAAAGCGCGAGCCAGCATTCCTGACAGGACAGATGGAGGTGGTGGGGCTGCCTACCAGTACAGCTCACCTGTCGATTCGCCGGTCTCGGAGTTCATCTCCGGGCAGATGCCGGGGAGGACTTCTTTCTTCAGCGAACGGAACTGGCCTGCCTTGATGACGAAATCCTGAAGGGCACAGGCGTCGGGTTCGCCCAAGGCGCTGGCCCTCCAGAGGGCGCGCAGTACCAGACTGTCTGGGCGGAAGGCGAGCTGGAGCAATGGGGTGTCTTCGCCGCCCGCGGGCAGGTGCAGGACGTGGCCATTCGTCGCGTCCATGGCGCACTGCGTGGGGCCACTGTTGGCGGGGCTGGCGGGAGCTTCTGTTAGCTTGGTCGCACTGTCTCCTCCTGCTCCCAGAACCCTGCTCATGACCGAACCTGCTTCTTCGCGGAACTCCGCAGCCGCTCCGCTTCAGTCCGACCCCGCTGGGGCGCGGGCCCTGCTCCGGTGTACTGCCTGTCAGCTTCCGATTGTCCGAGCCTACTTCCAGGTGAATGACCGCCTGATGTGCCCGAAATGTCGGAAGGAGGTGGAGTCGGCGAGCACAGGAGGTTCGAAGGCGCTGCGTGTCCTGAAGGCGGGAGCGTTTGGCTTTGGCGCGGCCATCGCCGGGGTGGCGGTGTATTGCGGGGTGGGCCTGACGGGCTACAACATGGGCCTCCTCCTCATCCTGGTGGGATGGATGGTGGGCACCGCCGTGTTCAAGGGCTCGGAGGGCCGCGGAGGGCTCGTCTACCAGGTGCTCGCGGTGCTGTTGACGTATCTGGCGCTGGGAGCCGCGCGCGTGCCGGAGGTGAAAGCACGCAGCAAGGCGGAGTCCGAGAGTCGGCCCCGCCGCGTGAGTTCGCGTGTGTTCGACAGGGCCCATGACAGCCCCATCCATCAGTTCTTTTCGCCAGACATGGGGGATGCGATGTCCCGCGAGGAGGTCCTGGTCATCGAGATCCTCAACACCTCGACGCTCGTCGTGCGGGGCCCTGCCTACGAGGCCACGCAGCGTCCCGTGTCAGGGCTCCTCTATGGTTTCGCGCTGTACGTGGCATGGCGCCGCAACAGGCGTGCGGTGTTGAGCGTGGTCGGTCCGTTCCAGTGGGCCGGCGTGTCCCCTGCGCCCGGAAGCTGATTCGAACGTTCGTTTCCTCGAACTTCGCCCGTGCTGAACATGTGATAGCAGTCGGGCAGGATCGCTGTATGCACGCTCCAGGGGGAAGCAGCATGAAACATTGGACGCTCGGGTGGATGCTCGTCGTGATGGCTGGGATGATGGCGGGATGTCCCGCTTCCGACATCGACACCGGCACCGATGCGGGGAACGACGCAGGCGTTGACGCGGGTATCGACGGAGGTGCTGATGGCGGCCTCGACGGAGGCTCCGATGCCGGCCTCGATGCAGGTATCGATGGCGGCCTCGATGACGGCACGTGCACCCTGGATGCGGACTGTCTTGCTTCGGAGCTCTGTCATCCCACCGCGAAGGTATGTGTGCGGACCTGCATGAGCAGCATGGACTGTCCGGACACCGCGAAGACCTGCGACGTGCTGAGCCCCTCGGACTCCCGGAAGGTGTGCCAGTGCTCGACGGATGTTCTGTGCAACGCCGACGAGGGCACCTCCGACCGGGTGTGCTCGATCCCTGACGCGGTGTGCATCCCGAGGTGCACCGCGGACGAAGCGTGCGGTGAGGGGCAGCGCTGCGATACCGCGTCGGGGCACTGCAAGGTGAGGGGCGACACCGGCGCTGCCTGCACGGGCGAAGGACAGTCGAACTGCGACTACGGCACGCACTTCTGCAACTCGAACGTGTGCACACCGCTCTGGGAACCGGGTTGCCCCAACTACACGAACTTTCCGAACAAGGACATGCTGGGCACCACGGGCCCCATCCTCTACGCCGCCCGTCGGGTGAGCGTCTCGACGGACACGGTCCTCTGCGGAACGGCGACGCCCAAGCTCGTGAAGGTGGCGTTCTCGGCGTATTCCAGCGTGCCCTTCCCGATGACCAAGGGGGACTTGAACGGCTTCTTCCGGGTGCTGGTGGCGGGCACGGTCCGGGAAGGAACCCAGGACGTGCGTGGCGCCGACTACACCGTGACGGGAGACAACCGGGAGCGTGCCGAGCTGATCGTCAGCCTCTGCACCGAAGCGACGGCGACCACCCTCTCGACGGCCTACTACTTCACGGGCGGCAACTTCCTCTGCTTCCAGGCCAACTTCTGAGCTTCTGGCCCAGGACGGGCTCGGACCTTGTCGGGTCCGGCCCTGTCCCGGGGTGATGCGTTACATCCCAGGGAAGGCCTTCATCCGGTGTGTCGTGCGGATCGCTACAGCGTGGGGGCCGGCAGGTCGAGCCCCAGCAGCAGGCCGCCGGTGAGCTCCAGGGTGGGGGGGGCCACCATGGCGTGCTGGGTGGCGACGTGGACGTCCCGGAAGCAGCGCTGGAGGGGGCTTGAGCGGAAGACAGCGCTGCCGCCCGCGGCCTCGTACAAGCCATCCACGGCGCGCGCGGCGCCGCGGGTGGCGTGTGTCATCGCCAATCGCAGCTCGGCGCGGGAGTGGAGGGAGACGGGGCCCCGCGTGGACTCGTCGTAGAGGGCGTCGAGGGCCTCCAGGACGAAGGCGCGTGCGGAGCGCACGGTGGCCTCGGCGACGGCGACGGCTTCCTGGGCCGCGGGGCGCGCGGCCAGCTGGCGGCGCTCCAGCACCAGCGTCTTCTGGTGGGACAGCGCGATGAACTCGTCGATGGCGCGGCGGGCGATGCCCAGCGCCACCGCCGGGATTCCCATTCCCAGCAGGCCGAAGGGGAAGCCGTAGAGGGGCGCGTTGACGCGCCGCGGGCCGAAGAGCGAGAAGACATACGCCTCTGGCACGAAGAGGTCCTTCACCTCCATGTCCAGGCTGCCCGTGCCGCACAGGCCGGACGCGAACCAGGTGTCGTGCAGCACCACGCTCTGGGCCGGGAAGAAGCACAGGCGCGTCTCGGGGATCCCCTCGGCCACCATGAGGGGCTTGCCACCCTCCGTCACCACCGCGCCTCCCACCAGCCATTGGCTGTGCTGCCCGCCGCTCACCCAGGACCAGCGCCCCGTGACGCGGTAGCCGCCCTCGACACGCTCGGCGCGGCCGATGGGCGCCGCCATGCCGCCAGTGATGGCGTCCGGCGCGCCGTATACGGCCTGGGCCACGGGCTCGGGCAGCCACGCGGACGTCAGCGCGGTGGAGGCGCCAATCATCACGCACCAGCCCGTGGCGCCGTCCGCCTTCGCCAGCGCTTCGATGATCCGGAAGGACAGGGCCGGGTGCAGCTCCAGACCGCCCAGCGACAGCGGAATCATCATCCGGAAGAAGCCTTCCCGGGCCAGCTCCGCGGCCAGGTCCGGTGGCAGCCTGCGGGCGTTCTCGATTTCGTCGGAGCGCGCGGACAGGCGGGGGAACAGTGCCTGGGCGGTGGTGAGCAGCGGGTGCACGGGGGGCGTGAGGTCCGTCATGCGGGGAGCCTAGCCGGACTTCGCCGTCCAGCATGCCCCGCGTTCCACCCGACGAACGGTGGGACCCCTTCACTCAGTGAAGTGCGGTGGGGCCATCCACGGCGCGTGACAGTTCACGCCACTTCAGCATGGAGCGGCGGAAGTGCTCCTCCGGCGGCTCTTCGATGCCGAAGGTGTGGAGCAGCATGGGGCCCTCGTAGCCGGCGCGGCGCAAGGGGAGCAGGTACCGGGTCCCCACGTCGAGGTCGCCCCGGTCGAGCGGCTGGATGACTTCGGACCAGCCGGGAGCGTGCGGATCGAACTCGCGTGCGGCGCCGTGGATGCTCACGAGGGCGAGCTGGGGCGCGGCCGCCGCGATGACCTCCTCCAACCGGTCCCGGTTCCCCGCCCGGAGCTCGTGACAGAGATGGAGCGACGTCTTCAACCGGGGACGGTCGACCGCCGCGAGCAGGGCCAGCGACTCCTCGACGTTCTCGATGGCCTCGCCGTCATGGGGGTACAGGACGACGTCCACTCCGCGCGCGGTGGCCAGGTCCACCACGTCGCGGACCGAGGCGACCATGGCCGCCTTGGCGTCCGGAGGGCCGCTCAGGATGAGCCAGAGCGCCGTCCGCCGTGGCGCGAGCGCCGCCAGCATCCCGTCCAGCGCCTCCCGGTCCCAGGCCGTGTTGAAGGGCAGGACGAAGAGGACGGCGGGAAGGCGGACCCGTCCCGCCACCACTGCGGGCTGGGTGGCGTAGGTGTCGAAGGCCTCACGGCCCGGCCAGAACAGCGTCACCCCGGCGTAGCCGAGCGAATCAAGCAGCTCCACCTGCGCGGCGACCGGCCGCGACTCCAGCGTGAAGTTGAACGCACCGAGCGGAGCGTCGGATGACCCAAGACGCCGTGGCTCGCTGCATCCCAAGGCAGCCATGAGCAGCACGGGCGCGAGCCATTTCGGCCACGGGCCCCCGTTGGAATCGACGCGACGAGGATGACGAGAACACATGGGTGGCCTGGGGATTCAGACGAGCGCGCTTCCTGTTTCACGCAAGACCTTGAACAGCTTGTCCCGCTTCAGGTGCCCCCGGGCGAAGGCCTTCGGCACGAAGACCTGCTTGAGCGATGCATCCGAAGCGTCGAAGTCACCCGAGGCGAAGTGGTGTCTTGCCTTCACCTTCGCCCGCACGTCGTGGTCGTCGGCGATGACCGCCTCTGCCTTCATCACGCCGCCGACCCGGACCGAGGCGTCGTTGCCGTGACCCCAGACCACCTGGGCCTCCAGGTCCTGGCCAACAATCACCTCTCCATCCGAGTCCACGCCGGTGGCGCGCAGCGAGCCACCCACCACGAGCAGTCCTTCGGGGCCCGCGTTGCGAAGGACGCCTTCCACCGTGAGGTTGCCGGTCACGAGCAACGGCCCGTCCACGTGCACGTCGCCCTTCACCACCAGGTTGCCTCGCACGAAGCGCGGAAGCTTGGAGAGGCGAGGCGTCTTCGCTTCGCTGGGGAGTGCGTCCCGCGCGAGCTCCACCAGGGCCATGGCCGTCCAGGGAGGCACGCCCTGGACCGCTGCCGCGAGTGCGTCCCAGGACGTGGCGCCTTCCAGTGTGAGCCGCTTCAGGACCTGTTCGACGGCGGCCACGTCCTTGTCCTCGTAGTACCAGGCCTTGAGCACCGCCTTGCGCCGGGAGGCCAGTGCCTCCTGCAGCGGCTGCACGTCCACCGCGCCCGCCTTGCCCGAAGGCGCCTTGGCGCCCATGAGTTGGGCGAGGTGCGGGTTGCCGTGCTCCAGCGCCTCCTTCACGGGCGTCTGGCCCGCTGTGTTCTTTCGAGTCGCATCCGCTCCAGCCTGGAGCAGGACCTCGATGACGGGTCCCCGTTCCTTGATGCGCGCATGTTGGTGCAGGGGCGTCCAGCCCTTGCCCGCGTTGGGGTTGGCCCCCGCTTCGATGAGCGCCCGCGCCACGTCGGCCTGCCGGGCGTCGAAGAGCGCCGTGCGCCCCGATGCGTCGAGCGCGTCCACGGGAACGCCGCCCCCGGCCAGCAGGGCGATGCATGCCTCGCTGCCGTGTTCAGCCGCTGCATGCAGGGGCGTGGCCTTCCGCGCGTCGACGGCTTCCGGAGAGACACCCAGGCGAAGCAGCTCCTTCACCAACGCCGGGTCCTCCACGCTCGCGGCCAGGTGGAGGGCTCCGCGTTTGTGTTTGTCCCGGGCCTCCAGGTCGGCTCCCAGCGCGACCAGGGCCAGCACCCGGCCAGTCCGGCTGTTGCCCTCGAAGCCAGGGCCGAAGAATGGCTCCGCGTCGAGCCCCGCCGCGAGCAGGAATCCGTTGTCCAGGGACCTGGCCTTCCGCGCCGGGGGGCGTGGCAGGGGCTTCTGCTTCCGGAGCCAGGCTTGGAAGCCTTCGTCGGAGAAGGCGCCCTCCAGGCCTTGGAATGCGAGCGGGTCATCGTCGCTCTCGACGCCGTGGGCGCGCATGCCGGGAGACTCTTCCACCAGGGCGAGCAGCTTCCGGTAGCCCTGCTCTGGCGGGCCCTGCCGCAGCGCGCGCCAGGCGGCGAGCCCGCGACGCGCGCGCGCATGGTCCACGAGCTCACGCAGGGCTTCGGCCTCTGCCAGCGCGGCCTCCGCCTGCTTGAGTTCGGCCGCCGTCGGATTGCGCCGCACCAGGTCCTCGGCGCATTGGCTCAGGGCCAGTGCGCGTGCCTTCTGGGCGGTCGACAACTTTCCGCCGGGCTTCGTGCCCCGGGTCAACTCAAGGACGCGGTCGCGAACCCTCCAGTGCTCGGCCTTCACCTCGCGTTCCCAGCGGTGGGGCTCCGCGCGCCGCGTGGGGTCCCACGCCCAGTTGAGCGAGTGCAGCGCCAGCAGGTGCTCCGGGTCCGTCGCCACCACCTCGCGCAGCAGGGGAATGGCCTCGTCCAACTGGGGTGGCATCTCATCCAACAACCCGTCCGCCTTCTTCATCAACGCGGAGACATCGGGCTTCCTGTTCATGGGAGGGCGCGCCATGGCGGGCACCTTGCCAAGAAGGCGGGGCCGGCGCGCGCGAAATGCGCACGGCCTCGCGACAAGGCCTCGGACGCCAACACCGCGGGCCTGACACGCCGCATGGCTTGTGCGGAACATGCCATCCCCCGTGCAGCAGCCGAGCAGGCGCGCGGCCTCGACCGAGGTCTCGGTCAGAACCGCGTTGCTGGGGGGCAGTCGAGTCGAGCACGGGCTCTTCATTCACCGCGGAAGACGGGGACAGCCATTCCCACCACGAAGGCGAAACTCAGCGCGACTCCGGAGACGAGCTTGCGCGGCATCTGGAGCTCCTTGCGTTGAGAGGCATCTGGAAGAGCGCTTTCAGTGCATCTCCAATCCAAGATGCCGCGGTGGATGAATTCGTTCAATTCCGGTGGGCGACGGAAGTGGTTGGGTAGCGAGGCGACCGCGCCCTTCGCGTCTGGCTGCCGCGAAGGGCGCTGGTGTTGCCCGTCTGGAATAGGACGTCGGGACGGCCGTACGGGAATGCTGTCGAATCAGAAGCGGGCGAGGAAGGCGTCGTAGCCGCCGGCGCTGGTATTGCCGCCGAGGCTCCCGAAGGTCTGTCCGACGACAAAGGTGTTGCCGGAGGCGTCCACGGCCACGCCGTAGGCGATGTCCTGGGCCGGTGTGCCCAGGGTGCGGGTGCCCAGCCGGGTTCCCAGCGCGTCGTAGCGGGGAAGATGGGTAGAGAAAGACACGGAAGCAAGGGTGAGTGACCCGGATGTGAGTTGTCACAGACCCGGATTTGAATGATGCACTGTGGCAACTTCAGCTCAGCTCCCGCTGCGACAATCGTGTCTCAAGAATTTGGAAACCGACCTGGCGCGTCGGTCGCTGAATCCATTGCAAGGACGTGGTGCATCCCTTTGCTTCCCCTGGAGTCCTCTCCAGGAATTTCGCCAAGGATTTAAAATCATTCAATCCATGGACTTATCGACACGATCTCCGGAGGATGTCTCCCGGCCCGCAGCCGAGGAGAGAGACATCGATGCCGCGAACGACCATCAAGAACCTGATCATCTTTGGCGATAGCATGTCGGACATCGGGACCAAGGCGGACTCCGGCATGGGCGCGTTCGCGAACTTCTTCGGGCTGATGCAAGTCAACGAACAAGGGCGGTTCAGCGACAGGAAGAACTGGACGGATTTCTTCTGGGAGTGGGCGGGCGGGACATCGCTGTTCCGGCCCGGAGTGGTCCGATTCAATGACCCGGACGCGCCCCCACGGCGATCGCCGCTCCCTCCCACGAGCCCGCTGATCGAGACCCGCGCGGCAACCCTGGTTCACCGGACGCTCACCGTGGACTCAAGCCAGGACTCGGGCTCCGGGCGCACCCATCCTGGCGATTCGAGCTCAGGTCATGGGCGGGCTTTCACGTATGTGAATTATGCCGAGGGCGGCGCGATGGGCGCATCGGATCACTCCAAGATCGGCTTGGGCACGTTTCAACAACAGTATGAGCGTTTTCGCACCCAGGCGCATGCGCTCCCGCTGGAGGGGGACACGATGTTCATCATCTGGTTCGGCCTGAATGACCTGGTGACGAACAATCGCGACCCGGATACCATGCACAAGGTTGTTGAGGAGATGTTCAAGATCATCGGCAACCTCAATGCCATCGTGGGCGCTCGCGCTCATTTCATGCTCATCAACTTGCCGGATCCAGCGGATGCCGTCCGTTACGCGGCATTGCGCAGAGACAGCGACCAGATGGTGCGATTCACCAAGGGGGCCACCCATTTCAACGCGGAGCTCGCGAAAACTGCCAATGATTCCTGGTATTTGAACGTTCGCGTGGTGGACATGTTCGCGGTCCTCAAAGCGGTCACGCACTCCGCCGAGGCGCTGGCGCGAAACGGACTGGTTCGCGGGGCACAAGCCGCTCTTCCCCCCATGGAATATCCACACATCGGCCCGCTCCCGGTCTATGCCCCGCGGCCCGCTGCGCCCGCGGCGGCCTTCAGGATCCCCCCTCCGCCTCCTCCAGCGCGGACTCGAGTCCGCGCGCCTCGGCCCGCCGCGCTCCATACGCCTCACCCGCCGGCCGGTCCTCCTCCTCCGGCCAGCCCTCCTC
>NZ_RAWD01000371.1:0-8745 GCF_003612065.1 Corallococcus sp. CA047B | reverse complement strand
CCGCCGCGGCCTCGCTTCCCACCGTCCCCGAGCACCTGACGCCCTTCCAGCAGCGCGTCGCCGGCCTCTTCCGCGACGTGCTGCACGTGGAGCGCGTGGGCCTGCACGACGACTTCTTCGCCCTGGGCGGCCATTCCCTCCTGGCCACGCAGCTCATCTCCCGCCTGCGCGCCACGTTCCAGGTAGAGCTGCCGCTGCGCGGCCTCTTCACCGCGTCCACCGTGGCCCGCGTCACGGAGTTGGTGGAGGAGCAGTTGCTGGTGCGCTCGGACGGACCGCGCGTGCCCGCGCTCCGCCGCGTGTCGCGTGACGGAGACTTGCCCCTGTCCTTCTCGCAGCAGCGGCTGTGGGTGTTGGACCAGCTCCAGCCCGGGGCCACGCCGTACGTGCTGCTCGGGGCCGTGCGCCTGGAGGGCACGCTGGACGCGGAGGCCCTGCGTCGCGCGCTGGAGCTGCTGGTGGAGCGCCATGAGGCCCTGCGCACCACGTTCGCGCTGAAGGGCCGCGATCCCATCCAAGTCATCCAGCCCACGCCCGCGTGGACGTTGCCGATGACGGACCTGGGTGAGTTGCCGTCCGAGGCTCGTGAGTCGGCCCTCCAGCGGCTCGCCCTGGAGGAAGCGGGTCGGCTTTTCGACCTGGGCACGGGACCGCTCCTGCGCTCGCGGCTGGTGCGCTTCACGCCCTCGGACCACGTGTTGGTGCTGGGCATGCACCACATCGTGTCCGACGGCTGGTCCGTGGGCGTGATGGTGCGCGAGGTGGCGGCGGCATACGCGGCCTTCTCCACCGGTAAGCCGCACGGGCTTCCATCCCTACCGGTGCAGTACGCGGACTTCGCGTCGTGGCAGCGCGGCTGGCTCCAGGGCGACGTGCTCGCCGCGCAGGTCGACTGGTGGAAGGAGCAGCTGGCGGGCGCGCCGCACGTCCTGGAACTGCCCACCGACAAGCCCCGTCCGACGCCGCGCTCCTCGCAGGGCGCGCTCCTTCCCGTACACCTGCCCCGCGCCCTGGGGGATCGCCTGGGGACGCTCGCGCGAAAGGAAGGCGCCACGTCGTTCATGGCGCTGCTGTCCGTGTGGCAGCTGCTGCTGTCCCGCTACAGCCGGCAGGAGGACTTGCTGGTGGGTTCGCCCATCGCGGGCCGCAACCACGGCGACGTGGAGGGGCTGGTCGGCTTCTTCGTCAACACGCTGGTGCTGCGCGCCCGCGTCAACCCGGACGCGTCCTTCCGCTCGCTGCTGACGCAGGTGCGTGACACGACGCTCGCGGCGTACGAGCACCAGGACCTCCCGTTCGAGAAGCTGGTGGAGGAACTGCAAGTCTCGCGCGATCTGAGCCGCACACCGCTGGTGCAGGCCATCTTCGCGCTGCAGAACGCGCCCGGCGGAGCGCTGGAGGTGCCGGGCCTGACGCTGCGCATGCTGGAGGTGGACACGGCCACGGCGCGCTTCGACTTGGGCCTGCTGCTCACGGAGACGCCGGACGGACTGCACGGCGCCATCGAGTACAGCACCGCCCTCTTCGAGCGCGACACCGTGGCCCGCATGGCCGGCCACCTGCGCGTGTTGATGGAGGCCGCGGTCGAGAACCCGGACGTGCCGCTGTCCCAGCTTCCCTGGCTCACGCCGGCCGAGCGCCAGCAGGTGCTCGTCGGCTGGAACGACACTGCTCGGCCCTACCCCTCCGACAGCACCGTCGCGGCGCGGTTCGCGCTCCAGGCCGCGCGGCATCCCGACGCCATCGCGGTGGAGTCCGAGGACGAACGGCTGACGTACGCGCAGCTCGACGCGCGGGCCAACCAGCTCGCCCATGTCCTCCGGGCCCACGGCGTCGGACCGGACGTGCCGGTGGCGGTGTGCCTGGAGCGCTCGGTGGGCTTCGTCGTCACGGTGCTCGCCACCCTCAAGGCGGGCGGTGCCTACGTGCCGCTGGATGCGTCGTATCCCGCCCAGCGGCTGGGCTTCATGTTGGAGGACGCCCGTCCGAGCCTGCTCCTCACCACGCGCGAGCTGCGCGGACGGCTGCCCCTTCCCGATGCGTCCCTGCCGTGCCTCTTCGTGGAGGAGCTGTCCCTGGTCTCCCGTCCCGTCACCGCGCCCGTGGTCGACGTGGGACCGCGTCACCTGGCGTACGTCATCTTCACCTCCGGCAGCGGCGGACGGCCCAAGGGCGTGGGCATCGAGCAGCGCGGACTGCTGCGCCTTGCGCACGCGGAGCCGTACTCCCGCTATGGCACGCGGGACACGGGGCTGCTCTTCGCGCCCGTGTCCTTCGACGGCTCCGTGCTGGAGCTGTGGCCCCCGCTGCTTCACGGTGGCCGGCTCGTCATCTTCCCGGGCAATGTGCCCGCGGGAGACATGGACACGCTCGCGCGCGTGGTGGAGCGCCACGGCGTCACCTTCGCCCACCTGCCGTCCGGCCTCTTCTCCCAGTTGATGGAGCACCGGCCCGACATCCTCGGGCGGCTGCGGGAGCTGCACGCGGGCGGCGACATCGTTTCGGTGCCGCACGCGCGCCGGGCGGTGGAGACGCTGGGACGGCCCTTCACCAACGCCTACGGCCCCACCGAGTGCTCGGTGGTCGCCACCACCTTCACGGTGGAGCGGCCGGAGCAGATTGGCGCTTCGGTGCCCATCGGGAAGCCGCTCGCCAACACGACGGTGTACGTGCTGGACGCTCGGCTGGAGCCGGTGCCCGTGGGCGTGCCGGGCGAGCTGTTCCTCGGGGGAGATGGCGTGGCCCGGGGCTACGTGTCGCGGCCGGACCTGACGGCGGAGCGCTTCGTCCCGGACGCGCAGGGCACCACACCCGGTGCGCGGCTGTACCGCACGGGCGACCTGGCCCGCTGGCGCGAGGACGGGACGCTGGAGTTCCTGGGCCGCATCGACCACCAGGTGAAGGTGCGCGGCTTCCGCATCGAACTGGCGGAGGTGGAGGCCGCCCTGCGCGAACAGCCCGGGGTGCAGGAGGCCGCAGCGGTGGTGCGCGAAGACGTGCCCGGGGACAAGCGTCTCGTCGTCTACGCGATGCCGCGTGCAGGGCACACGCTGGAGACCGCGCGGATGCGCGAGGCCCTGCGACAGCGGCTGCCGGAGTACATGGTGCCCTCGGTGTTCGTGACATTGGCCACCCTGCCCCTGAACCCCAGCGGCAAGGTCGACCGCAAGGCCCTGCCCGCGCCGGATGCCGCGTCCACCGGCCGTCAGGGCCGCTTCGTGGAGCCCACCCACCCGCTGGAGCAGCGCATCGCCCCCGTGTGGGCCCGCGAGCTGGGCGCCGACCGGGTGGGCGTGCACGACCATCTCTTCGACGACCTGGGCGGCACGTCTTTGTCCGTGGTGCGGATCGCCGCTCGCCTGCGCGAGGAACTCCAGCGCGACGTGCCCGTGGTGTGGCTCTTCGAGCACCCCACCGTGAACGATCTGGTCCGGCGCATGGAGCGAGAGTCGGGAGGCTCCACGGCCACCGTGGCCCCAACTGCCACGCACCGTCCGCGCGAGGCTGCGAAGACGGGCGAGTCCGGTGCCATCGCGATCATCGGCATGGCGGGCCGCTTTCCGGGTGCGATGACGGTGGCGGAGTTCTGGAAGAACCTGCGCGAGGGCGTGGAGTCCATCACCCGCTTCACGCCAGAGCAGTTGGAGCACCTGCCCGGGCTGCCGGAGGGGCTGGAGTTGTGGCACCACCCGGCCTTCGTCGCGGCGGGCGGTGTCATCGAAGGCGTGGAGAAGTTCGACCATGCCTTCTTCGACATGCCCCTGCGCGAGGCGCAGTTCACGGACCCGCAGCAGCGGCTGTTCCTCCAGACGGCCTGGGCGGCGCTGGAGGACGCGGGCGTGGATCCGGACCGCTTCCCGGGTGCCATCTCGCTGTATGCGGGTGCAGCGAGTTCCGGCTACACGGAGGCCGTGCGGCAGGCGATGCCGATGGACGCGGCGTCCTTCCTGGAGCTCCAGGGCACCGCCACGCACGAGAGCCTGGCGACCAAGACGTCCTTCAAGCTGGGACTCACGGGTGAGAGCACGCTGGTCTACACCGCGTGCTCCACGGGACTCGTCGCGGTGCATCTGGCCTGCAAGAGCCTGAGAGGGGGCGAATCCGACGTGGCGCTCGCGGGCGCGACGCGCCTGTCGGTGCCGCAGCGCACGGGCTACGTGCATCAGGAAGGGCTCATCTTCTCCCCGGATGGCCACTGCCGCGCGTTCGACGCGAAGGCGAAGGGCACGCTCGCGGCCAACGGAGTGGGCGCGGTGGTGCTCAAGCGCTTGGAGGATGCGATCCGGGACGGCGATGACATCTACGCCGTCATCCGGGGCTCGGCCCTCAACAACGATGGGCGGAACAAGTCCGGCTTCACCGCGCCCAGTGTCCAGGGGCAGGCGGCCGTGGTGACGCAGGCCCTGACCAACGCGGGCGTGTCACCGGAGTCCATCGGCTACGTGGAGACCCACGGCACCGCGACGTCATTGGGCGACCCGATTGAAGTGGCGGCGCTGACTCGCGCGTACGGTCTGGGTGCGGAGCACCAGGGCACCATCGCGCTGGCGTCGCTGAAGACGAACATCGGCCACCTGGACACGGTGGCGGGTCTGGCCGGCCTGATGAAGGCGGCGCTCGCGCTGCACCACGGCGAGATTCCTCCCAGCCTCCACTTCGAGCAGCCCAACCCGCAGATCGACTTCGCGGCGGGCCCGTTCTTCGTCAACACGGCGTTGCGGCCGTGGCCCCGGGGCGAGCGGCCACGCTTCGCCGCGGTCAGCTCGTTCGGCATCGGCGGCACCAATGCCCACGCGGTGCTTGAGGAGGCCCCCCTCCGGCGGAGCGGTCCCACCACCCGTTCCCACCAGCTCGTCCTGCTGTCCGCGCGCACGCCCGAGGCGCTGGAAGCGGCGTCCCGTCAACTCGACGCGCACGCTGGTGGCGACAAGATCTCCTTGGCGGATCTGGCGTTCACGCACGCGGTGGGCCGCAAGGTCTTCGAGTTCCGCCGTGCGTTGGTGGTGAAGGACGCGGCGGACCTGGCGAAGCAGCTCCAGAAGCCGGCGGCCACGACGAAGGGCACGAACCGCGCGCCGCGCGTTGCGTTCGTGTTCTCCGGCCAGGGTGCGCAGCAGGTAGGCATGGGGCGCGAGCTGGCGGAGGCCTCGCCGCTGTTCCGCGCGCACCTGGACGCGTGCCTCGCGCTGATGGACGCGCCGCTGCGTGACCGCGTGTCGGCGTTGCTGCGGCCGGCGGAGGGCGCGGACGTCACGGCGAGCCTCGCGGACACGCGCGTGGCGCTGCCCGCGCTGTTCAGCGTGCAGGTGTCGCTGGCGCTGCTGTGGGAGGACCTGGGCGTGGCACCGCATGCGGTGCTGGGCCACAGCTTCGGGGAGTACGCGGCGGCGTGCGTCGCGGGCGTGCTGTCCCTGGAGGACGGGATGCGGCTGGCGGTGGCGCGCGGGGAGCTGATGCACCGCATGCCGCCGGGGGCGATGCTCGCGGTGGCGCTGCCGGAGACGCAGGTGGTGCCGATGCTGACGGGCCGGCTGACGCTCGCGGCCGTGAATGCGCCGGACCGGTGCGTGGTGTCCGGGCCGGTGGAGGAAGTGGAGCGGCTGAAGGAGGAATTGGAGCGCCGCAAGGCGGGGGCGGTGCGGATGCCCGCGCCGCATGCGTTCCACTCGGCGGACGTGGAGCCGCTGATGCCGGAGCTGGCGCGGGTGGTAGGTTCGCTCCACCGCTCCGAGCCGACGGTGCGCTACGCGTCCAGCCTCACGGGCACGTTCGTGCGTCCGGGGCAGCTGACGGCGCCGGGGTACTGGACGGAGCAGATGCGCCAGCCGGTGCGCTTCACCGACGCGGTGGGTGCGTTGCTGGAAGAGGGCTGCGGGGTGTTGCTGGAGGTGGGGCCCGGTCAGGACCTGACGCCGCTGGTGCGCGCGAGCCTGGGACAGGACCGCGACCGCGTGCGCGCGCTGGCCACGCTGCGCCGGGGTGGGACGACGACGGAGCAACAGGGCTGGCTCCAGGGCGTGGGCGAACTCTGGACCGCGGGTGTCGCCGTGGACTGGAGCGCGTTCTACGCGCACGAGCAGCGGCTGCGGTTGCACCTGCCGACGTACGCATTCCAGGAGAAGGACGTATGGGTGCAGTCGCGAGCCCGCGCCCTGCCCTCCTCGTTCATGCCGCCGGGTGCGCCCGTGCGTGCACCGCAGAACGTGTCCGCGGCCAGCGTGACGGCGCCGGGCGCCGGTGTCGGCCCGATGTCCGGAGAGGAGAGCCCACTCGGTTCCACACCGCCGCCGGTGTCCATCCCGAGCATCGCGCGGACGCTCCACGACGGAGTCTTCCTTCCCACGGACACGGCTTCGCAGCCGGCGCCCGAGCCCACGAATGCCTCCACCCGACCGCTGCTGCCGGGTCTCTCCGCGCACACGGCCTCCGAACCCATGGCCCCCGTCGCCGTCCCCGTCGGCCGCGAGGACGCGCCGCGCGGAGATGTCGAAGAACGCGTGGCCGCGCTGTGGCGCGAACGCCTGGGCCTGGACTTCGTTGGCCGCGAGGACAACTTCCTCGAAATCGGCGGCAACTCGCTGACGGCCGCCCAGCTCCTCAACCAGGTGCGTGACACCTTCGGCGTGCAGCTCCCGCTGGCCGCGCTCTTCGAGGCCCCCACCGTCGCCGGCATCGCCCAACGCCTGGAGCCCCTGCTGCTCCAGGCCCCCCAGGCGCCTGTCACGGCGGAGCTGCCCCTGGTGCCCCTGCCTCGCACGCGAGAGCTGGCCCTGTCCTTCGTTCAGGAGCGCGTCTGGCGCCTGGAGCAGTACCTGCCCGGCCTGTCCGCGTACACCATCCCGTTCGTCCTGCGGCTTGAAGGCGACGTGGACGCCTTCGTGCTGGAGCGTGGCATCCAGGAGATCGTCCAGCGCCACGAAGCCCTGCGCACGACGTACGACGTGGTGGACGGCCGCCCCGTGCAGCGCTTCCACGCCTACGTCCGCATCCCGCTCACGCGCGTGGACCTCCAGGGTCCGCTGGAGACCCGCGAAGCCGAAGCCCTGCGCATCGCCCGCGAGGACGCCGCCGCGCCGTTCGATCTCGTCAAGGGCCCGGTGATGCGCTCCACGCTCGTGCGCCTGGACACGCACGTGCACATGCTGGTGGTCAGCATCCACCACATCGTCTGCGACACGCTCTCTGTCGCCCTCTTCGTCCAGGAGCTGGGCCAGCTCTACGACGCCTTCATCCAGGGGCGTCCGTCGCCCCTGCCCCCGCTGCCCCTCCAGTACGCGGACTTCGGTCAGTGGCAGCGTCAGAGCATCGCGGAAGCGCGCCTGCCCGAGCAGGAGCAGTGGTGGCGTCAGCGGCTGGCCGGAATGCCCCGGCAAATCGACCTGCCCACCGACCGTCCCCGCCCGGCGCACAGCCCGCTCACGTCGGCACGCATGACGGTGGAGTTCCCGTCCGAACTGGCCCGGGAGCTGTCCGCCTTCGCGCGCCGCGAGGGCTTCACCGCGTACATGACGGTGCTCGCGGCGTGGCAGACGCTGCTGCACCGCTACAGCGGCCAGACGGACCTCATCGTCGGCACGCCCATCGCGAACCGCACCCGGCCGGAGCTGTTCCCGCTCATCGGCTACGTGGCGCACTCGGCCGCGTTCCGCACGCGCTTCGTGGGCGAGCCGACCTTCCGCGACATGCTCGCGCAGATTCGCGAAGAGGTGAACGACGCCCAGGCGCGTCCGGACGTGCCCTTCGAGTACCTGGTGGAGGCACTGGTCCCCGGCAAGGACATTGGCAAGGGCCGCATGGCCGACTCGGTGTTCGTCTTCCACTCCGGTGTCAGCGCCGGCGCGATGACGCTGGAGCTCAAGGGCATGCGCGGCTCGCTGGTGGAGGTGCCCGGCACGCCCGTGCAATGGGGCGCCACGCTGGCCGACCTCACGCTCGTACTCTCCGAGTCGCCCGGCCGCATCCACGGCGCCCTGGAGTACGGCACGGAGCTGTTCGACGCGGCCTTCGCGGAGCGCTTGGTGCAGCACTTCCAGGTGCTGCTGTCGGCGGCGCTCGCCAAGCCCGACACGGAGGTCTCCCGCCTGCCCCTGTCCACGGAGGCCGAGCGCCACGCATGGCCGACGCCACGCACCGTGGCCGGCTTCACCTCCGTGCCCGCCCTCCTCGCGGATCGGCGCGCCCGTCAGGCCGACGCCATCGCCATTTCACGCGGTGACGAGCACTGGACCTGGACGCGGCTGGGCACCCAGGTGCGGACGCTGGCCGAACGGCTGCGGTCGCTTGAGGTGAAGGACGGCGCACCCGTGGCCGTGAGCCTGCGGCCCTCGCCGGAGAAGCTCATCGCGCTGTGGGCCGTGCTGGAGGCTGGAGGCGCGGTGGTCGCGCTGAGTCCCACCGACCTGGGCGAAGTGTCCCTCTATGCTCCCGAAGGCGCGCGCGTGCCGGTGCTCGTCACCACTCGCGAGCTGGTCACCTCCGTGCGCGTGGAGGCTTCGCGCACGCTGTACGTGGAGGACATCGCCACGTCCCCGGAGACCGAAGAAGATTCGGAGGCCTTGGGGCGCGGTGAGTCCGGCACCCTGGCGTGGCTGCTGCCCATGGGCGCGGGTCAGCCCGCGTGGGCGCTGGGCCACCTGGAGCTGTCGGAGTTCTTCGTCGCGCTGGATGCACGGCTGTCCCCCACCGACGGCGGCGCGTGGCTGTCCGCGGGCGAGGCCGCCGCGGACCGTCCGGACCTGGAAGCGC
>NZ_RAWD01000370.1:0-8766 GCF_003612065.1 Corallococcus sp. CA047B | reverse complement strand
GCGCCTACGGGGGTGGGCGCTTCTCCCGCTTTTTTTTATCCGCGAAGCCTAGTGCGCGTCCGCCCAGCTTTTGCCCGCGCCCACGTCCACCTTGAGCGGCACCTTCAGCGTGGCGACGGCGGACATGCACCGCACGGCCAGCGCCTTCACCGCCTCCACTTCCGCGTCCGGCGCTTCGATGAGCAGTTCGTCGTGAACCTGGAGGAGCACGCGCGCCTTCAGCTTCTCCTGCCGCAGCGCCGCATCCACCGCCAGCATCGCCTTCTTCATCAGGTCCGCGGCGGTGCCCTGGATGGGCATGTTGATGGCGGCGCGCTCAGCGGCCTGGGCCACGCCCCGGTTCTTGGAGAGCAAATCGCCCATCAACCGGCGCCGGCCGTAGAGCGTCTCCACGTAGCCCACCTTGCGCGCCTGCTCCACGGTGTCCTCCAGGTACTGGCGGATGCCCGCGTACCGGGTGAAGTACCGCTCGATGACGTCGCGGGCGCGCTCCTGGGAGATGCCCAGGCGCGTGGACAGGCCGTGCGCGGACAGGCCATACGCGATGCCGAAGTTCACTGTCTTCGCCACGCGGCGCTGCTCGCGGTCCACGGCCTTGGACTCCACGCCGAAGATCTCCGCCGCCGTGCGGCTGTGGACGTCCTCGTCATCCAGGAACGCCTGGATGAGCACCGGGTCCTCCGCGATGTGGGCCAGCAGGCGCAGCTCCACCTGGGAGTAGTCCGCGCTGACCAGCTGGTGGCCCGGCTCCGCCACGAAGGCGCGGCGGATCTCCCGGCCCACCTCGGTGCGGATGGGGATGTTCTGGAGGTTGGGGTCGGACGACGACAGCCGGCCCGTGGCGGTGGCCGCCTGGTGGTACGTCGTATGGATGCGCCCGTCCTTCGCGACCAGTGACGGCAGCGTGTCCAGGTACGTGCTCTTGAGCTTGGACAGCCCCCGGTACTCGATGAGGGCCCGCGCGAGCACGCTGCCGTGCTCCTCCGCCAGCTTCTCCAGCACCTCCTGATCCGTGGACGGGCCCGTCTTGCCGCGCTTGAGGATGGGCAGCTTCTGCTCTTCGTAGAGCACCTGCGCCAGCTGCGGGTTGGAGCCCAGGTTGAAGACGTGGCCCGCGGCCGTGTGGCACTCGGCCTCCTTCGCCTTCACCTCCACGTCCACGCGCTCGGAGATGCGCCCCAGCTCCTTCACGTCCAGCTTGACGCCCTCCCGCTCCATGCGCGCCAGGATGGGCAGCAGCGGCAACTCCAGCGTGCGCGCCAGCTCCGCCAGGCCGCCCAGCTCCAGCTCCTTCCACAGCTCCGGCGCCAGCCTGCGAGCCGCGTCCGCGCGCACCGCGTACGCCGCGGCCACCTCCTCCGGCCCGTGGTCCGACAGCGCCCGCCCCTTCTTGCCCTCCACCGACGCGGGCAGCGCCGGAAGTTCCGAGCGCAGCCGCTCCCGCGCCAGGTCCGCCAGCGCGTGCTCGCGGCGCGACGGGTTGAGCAGGTAGCTCAAGAGCTCCACGTCGTCGTGCGCGCCCTCCAGCGTCAGGCCCTCGTTGGCCAGCACCAGCGTGAGCGCCTTGAGGTCATGCCCGCCCTTCTTCACGCCCGCGTCCGCGAGCAGGTCCTTCACCGCCGCCACGAACGCGGGCACCGGCACCTGGGCGGCGCCCAATTGCTGGTGCCGCAGGGGCACGTAGCGCGTGGTGCCGTCCGGCAGCGCCACGCCCAGGCCCACCAGGGACGCCGCGAAGGGCATGCCCTCGAAGGCGGGCACCAGCGTGACGGCCCCGGCCGCGCGCGCCGCGTCCACCAGCGTCTGGAGTTCCGCCTCGGTGGTGACCAGCGAGGTGGTGATGACGAGCGGCGCCACGTCCGGACGCGGCGTCTCCTCCGCCGGCAGGTCGCGCAGGAGCGCGAAGAACTCCAGCTCCGTGAACAAGTCCCGCGCGCGCGTGCCGTCCGGGGCCTTGCGCACCAGGTCGTCCAGCTTCACGCCCAGCGGCAGCGTGGTGTTGAACGTCACCAGTTGCTTGGCGCGCGCCAGGCTTTCGCGGTGGGACTCCAGCGCGGCGCGGATCTTCGGCTTCTTCACCTCGTCCAGCCGCGACAGCAGCGTCTCCACGTCGCCGAACTGGTGCAGCAATTCCACCGCCGTCTTGTCGCCCACGCCGGGCACCTTGGCGACGTTGTCCACCGCGTCGCCCACCAGGGCCAGGAAGTCGCGCACCTGCCGGGGCAGGAGGCCCAGCTTCTCCTGCACGTCCGCGATGCCCATGCGCTTGTTCTTCTGGGGGTCGAAGAGGGTGATGTCCTCGTCGACGATCTGCATGAAGTCCTTGTCGCTGGTGACGACCAGGACCTGGAAGCCTTCCGCCTTGGCCTGCAGGGCCAGCGTGCCGATGACGTCGTCCGCCTCCCAGCCCTCCGCGTCCAGCGAGGGCAGGTTGAGCACGTCACCCACCTTGCGGATGAGCGGGAACTGGGGCGTCAGGTCTTCCGGCGGCGCCTTGCGGTTCGCCTTGTACTGCGGGTCGATCTTCTGGCGCTCCACGCGGCCCGACTTGTCGAACGCCAACGCCACGTGCGTGGGCTTCAGCTCCTGCAGGGCCTTGAGCACCATGCGGGTGAAGCCCAGCACCGCGTTGGTGGGCACCCCCTTGCTCGTCGTGAGCGGGGGGATGGCGTGGTAGGCGCGGAAGATGAAGCCAGAGGCGTCGAAGAGGGCCAGGCGGCGCTCGGAGCGCGGGGGGCTGGTGTCGGCCATCCCCCGTGCCTAGCGCGGCTCCCGCTCCCTGTCCACGAAGCCCCACGTCGGGGCTTCGCTCAACGGCACTTCAGCTCCGCCTTCTTCGCCGCCAGCAGCTCCGCGATGCCGTCACCCGGCACGGCGAAGTCCTCCACCGCCGCCAGGTCCATGCACCCCGACGCGTTCGACAACACCTGCTGCGCCTGCGTCGAGCAGAAGGCGACCGTCCGGTTGAGGTCCGTGTTGCCCTTGTAGAAGTCGAAGCCCAGCTTCCAGATGCGGCAGCCCCGGCGCCGGTCCTCGCGATCCGCGAAGTGCTTGCCGCGCAGGTAGGCCGCCTGCGCCATGTCCTGGAAGATGTTCTTCCGGTAGAACGACAGGTGCGTCTCCGCCAGCTCGCCCATCAGGCGCTTGTCCGTCGTCAGCGCTTCCTTGAAGGGGGCCACCGCGCGCTCGGGATCCTCCCGCGTGAGCGCGCTCTCACCCGTCTTGAAGAGCTGGTCCACGTTGGACACGTCCCGCATCAGCTCGTCCGCCTGGGCGTGGTACTGCGCGGAGTCCACCTTCGAGCGCAGCTTCTGCAGCGTCGCCAGCGCCTCGCTGCCGCGGCCCGCCCAGTAGTCCATCATCGCCGCCTGCATCAGCTTCGCGCTGTAGCGGCTGTTCATCATGTTGCGCACTTCGCTGGCCTGATCCGGCCCGGACTCGTCCACCGCCAGGATGTCCGACACCGGGCACGTCCACGGCGCCGCGTTGCGGTCCAGCTTGAGGCGGGCCACCAGGAACTTCACGAACATGGCGTCCTTGGGGCGCCACTCGTTGCGGCGCAGGCCGCCCTCCAGCTTGAGCGTCTGGCCAATGGGCGGAGACAGCTCCTCCCGGTTCTGCTTCTGGCACCACACTTCCATGTAGTCCTGGCAGCGAGGCACGGCGGCGCTCCACTGCGAGTTGCCCAGGTAGCGCTTGCAGTCGTCCTTCGCGCGCGACACGAAGCGGTCCGCGGACTCGCGCGCCTTCGCCTTGGCGCGGCGGAAGTACTCGCTCTCCTTCGGAATCTTGCGCAGCGCGACGAGGGCTTCCTTCTCGCGGTTGAGCTCGACGGACTTCTTCGCGAACTCGAAGTTCTCGAAGGCCTCCTTCTCCAGCTTGATGCGCCGCACGAGGGTGTTCGCCTCGGCGTTGATGGGGTCCTGGTCGAGCGCCTTCTCGCAGGCCGCCTCGGCCCGGCTCCAGTCCGGCTGGCCCATCTCGTTGGACGCGTAGGAGCGACACTCGCTGAGCAGCTCCTGCACCTGCTGCCCGGGATCCAACGCCGCGGTCTGGGTGGGCGGCGGGGGCTTCGCGCCGCCCGCGACGCCGGACACCTTCACCACGGCCACCACCGCCAGGAGCGCCATCGCGCCACCGGCAATGACCAGCATGTTGCGTCGGCCGTTCGCCGCCTCCGGATCACCCCGGCCGCCGCGCCGCACTGGAACGCCCGCGCCCGGCCGCCGCGCCGGCGTGTCGGCCGTCTCGTAGGCCATCTCCACCACGCCGAACTGGATGATGTCACCGGCCTGCAGCTCGACGAACTCCTGCCCCAGCAGCTCGCCGTTGAGCAGCGTCCCGTTGGCGCTGCCCAGGTCGCGGGCCCGCACGACGTTGCCCTCGCGCGCGACTTCCGCGTGCTTGCGGCTCACCGAGTCGTCATCGAGCATCACCACCGCCGGCGGCGCCCGGCCCACCAGCACCACGCCGCTGATGGGGTAGGACTTGCCGGCCCACGGCCCCGTCATCCCCTTGAGCACCGGGCCCGAACCCGCCGCCGCAGGCGCGCTCATGGCCCGCGAGGGCCGCTTCGCCAGCGCCGAGCCAGGAGGCTTCGCGGCCCCGTTCGCCGTGGCCTTGGCGCGGATGCTGGGCATCGCGCGCGTGCCCCGCACCGGCACGTCCGCGAGCGCCGGAGGCTCCTCGTCCGACACGGTGTCCACCGCCGCCCTGCGCCCGCTGGAGCGCTTGGCGCCGCCCTTGAGCTTCAGCTCGTAGTCGCCCAGCAACACCTGGGAGCCGGGCATCAGCGCCGTGGGGCCATCGATGCGCTGTCCGTCGATGAAGGTGCCGTTCTGGCTGCCTCCATCCTCGACGTAGACGGTGCCGCCCTCCACGTAGACGCGCGCGTGCTGCCGCGACACGCCCCCTTCCGTGAGGACGAGGTCATTGCCCTGCTGGCGGCCGATCTTCAGCTCGCCAGCGATTTCGTGCTCGTGCTCAGTGCCGTCGGGGTGACGGACGACCAGGGTTGCCATGGGCGCGTCAGTCCTCGCGGAAGATGCTCATATTCACCGGAAGGCCCTTGCGCTGAAGTTCGTCATAGAACTTCGGCACGAAGCCCGAAGCCACGTAGCGCCCGCGCACCTTGTGGTCCTCGGTGAAGCCGTCCTGCTTGTAATAGAAGATGTCCTGCAGGGTCACGATGTCGACCTCCATGCCGGACACCTCGGTGATGTAGCAAATCTTGCGCGAGCCGTCGGAGAAGCGCGTCTGCTGCACGATGAGGTGCACGGCGCTGGCGATCTGCTCGCGGATGGCCTTCACCGGCAGCTCCATGCCGGACATGAGCACCATCGTCTCCAGCCGCGCGATGGCGTCGCGCGGCGTGTTCGCGTGCAGCGTGGTGAGCGAACCGTCGTGGCCGGTGTTCATCGCCTGGAGCATGTCCAGCGTCTCGCCGGAGCGGCACTCGCCCACGACGATGCGGTCGGGCCGCATGCGCAGGCAGTTCTTCACCAGCTCGCGGATGGTGATGGCGCCCTTGCCTTCCAGGTTGGGCGGGCGGCTCTCCAGCTGCACCCAGTGGTCCTGCGGAAGCTGCAGCTCCGCGGCGTCCTCCACCGTGATGATGCGCTCCCCTTCCGGGATGAACGAGCTGATGATGTTCAGCGTCGTCGTCTTGCCAGAGCCGGTGCCGCCGGAGATGACGATGTTGCGCCGCGCCGTCACGCACATCTCCAGGAACTCGGCCATCTGCGCGGTGACGGTCTTGTACTTGATGAGATCCTGGATCTTCAGCGCGTCCTTCTTGAACTTGCGGATCGTGATGCAGGGGCCCTTGAGGGCCAGCGGCGGGATGATGGCGTTGACGCGGCTGCCGTCCTTCAAGCGCGCGTCCACCAGCGGGCTGGATTCGTCGATGCGCCGGCCGATGGGCGCCACGATGCGCTCGATGACGCCGAGCACCGCCTGGTTGGAGGAGAAGGTCTTCTCCGACAACGTCAGCTTGCCTCGCTTCTCGATGTAGATCTGGTTGGCGTGGTTCACCATGATCTCGCTGATCTCTTCCGACGCGAGGAACGCTTCCAGGGGCCCCAGGCCCAGCGCCTCGTTGATGACGTCGGTGAGCAGCTCCTCGCGGTCCACGTCCGTGGGAAGCTCTCCGTCCGCTTCCATCTGGTCGATGATGTCGCGGATGGCCTTCTCGGTGCGGCGCCACAGCTCCTCGTCCCCGAGCCGGTCCATGTCCATGCGACGCAGGTCCAGGTACTCGATGAGCCGGTCGTGGATCTCCTTCTGGAGGCGCGAGTAGCGCTCCAGCTTCGGGTCCACCTTCTTCTTGTTCTTCGCCATGGCCGCGGCCATGGACGCGGGCATGCGGTTGGGCGCGGCGGGAGCCGGAGCCTCCTCCTCCTCGTAGGGCTCCTCCTCCTCGTAGGCCTCTTCCTCCTCGTAGGCCTCCTCGCCCTGCTCCTCGTCGTACGCCTCTTCACCCTGCCCGTCGTCCTGCGGCGCGTCTTCCAGCGCTTCGACGTTGAGGATGTAGTCGCCGATGGAGACCTGGTCCGTGGGCTTGAGCACCATGGGCCCGGCAATCTTCTTGCCGTTCACGAAGGTGCCGTTCGTGGACTTCATGTCCACGATGATGAAGCGTCCGTCCTTCTCGACGATGCGGGAGTGGTACTTGGAGACATTCCCCTTCGCCAGAACGATGTCATTGCCGGCGAGCCGGCCAATGGTGATCTCGTTCTTGGGGTATTCCCGCTGCTCCGTCCCGCCGCCCTTCTCCGCCAGGGTGATGAGAAACATGGGTCGGGATGCTACCAAGCCCTCCTGCGACCTCAAAGGCTCCTGCGCACGCGCTTGCCTGCCCGCAAGCTCTCGGGCCGGCACCCTCCCCCCTCTTGGGAGGGGAGCGGGGCCGGCCCGGGGGTCGGATCCAGTCGCTGGAGGGACGCCCACAGGGGGCGCACCCGTCAGTCGAAGATGTTGAAGTTCACCTCGGAGCGGGCCTGCTTGTAGCGGGTCTTCACGTCCTCGATGATGCTGCGGACCTTGTCCGAGTCCGGGTTCACGATGCGCGGGGTGACGAAGATCACCAGCTCGCGCTTGGTGGAGTCGAACGCGCGGTTCTTGAACAGCTCGCCCACGATGGGGATGTTGCCCAGGCCCGGCAGCTTCGCGACGGCCTTCTGCTCGTCGTGGCTGAACACGCCCGACAGCACGATGGTCTCACCGTGGCGCACGGTGACGTTCGTCTTCACCTTGCGGGTGCGGAAGCCGGGGATGGCGGACGAACCACCGAAGGACACCGACACGGACGTGTCGATTTCAGAGGCCTCCGCCTCCACCTCCGTCTGGATGTTGCCGTTGCGGTCCGCGGTGGGGCGGATGTTCAGGATGACGCCGTAGGGCTTGTACTCCACCGTGAACTGCGTGTTGGTGATGAGGGGGATGGGCACCTCGCCACCGGCCAGGAACTCCGCCTTCTCACCGCTCGCGCACACCAGCTTGGGCTGCGCCAGCAGGCGGCCGTAACCGTCGTTGGCCTGGAAGCCGATGCTCAGCTCCGACGCGCCGGTCGCGCTCAGGATGAGGTTGGAGACCGCGTCACCCGACGGCATCAGCGTCTTGTTGAGGTTCACCGTGCCGCTGAGGCCACCGGTGATGTCCGTGGGGTACTTGATGCCGTAGCGGTCGCGGCTGTTGCGGCGGATTTCGACGAACTGCACCTCGGAGAGGATCATCCGCTTGATGCCGACGACGAGCAGGTTCTCCACCTTCTCGCCAATGGCCTTGGTGATGAGCTCCGCCTTCTGCAGGTCCTGCTGGCTCTCCACGGAGCCCTCCAGGAAGATGGTCGCGCCCACCACGTTGGCCTGCACGTTCTTCAGGCCCGCCTTCTGGAAGGCCGCGTTCAGGTTCTGCGCGACCAGCTTCTTGGCGTTGGGGGCGATCTTCACGAACGACTTCACGTTCGGATAGAGGCTCACCACCTGCTCGATGCGGTCCGCGTCCTGCGTGGTGTAGGCCTGACCGTCCAGGTAGATGCGGTCGCCCACCATGCGCACGGAGACGCCTTCGATTTCGCCCAGCAGGCGCTTGATTTCGGAGATGACCTCGTTGGGGTCCTGCTTGCGGACCGTCACCAGGTAGCTGATGCGCTGACCCGAGGACTTCCAGACGAGCAGCGTCGTCTTGCCTTCCGTCTGGCCGGTGACGAGCAGCTGTCCGGTGCCCAGCGTCTTCACCTCGGCGATGGACGGGTCGCCCAGCGCGACGCGGCTCAGGCCGGGGATGGTGAGGACCTTCTGCGTGCCCACCCCGAGGCTGACGGTGCTGCCCTCCTGGGCCAGGGCGGGGGCGCTGGCCACCAGGGTGACGAGGGCGCCAAGCGCTACGGCGTGCGTGAAGCGAGTGGACATCGTGTGAATCCCCTTCTTGCGTGCGTGCGCGCTGACGGTCCGCGCGCTATCCCAGATGTTGTTGCTGCCACCACATGGCCCAGAAAGTCCCGAGCGCGATGGAGACGCCGTAGGGGATGTGTCGCACGGGCGCGGGAGAGGTTTCCTCGCGCATCCATTTCGCCCGCACCGCCCAGCGACGGGCCACCGCCGCCAGCGTGTCCCAGACGGCGCCCTGCCACAGCAGCGTGACGACCGCCTGGAGCGCTCCCACCAACGAGATGAAGGCCGCCGCCGCGAGCACCGCCGGGAACCCCAGCACACAGCCCACGCCCGCCATCAGCTTGACGTCCCCCCACCCCATGCGCCCGCGCAG
>NZ_RAWD01000036.1:0-42810 GCF_003612065.1 Corallococcus sp. CA047B | reverse complement strand
GCAGGTGGGCGGGCGGGGGCAGCAGCTTCTCCTGGGCCTTGGCGCCCTGCCAGTGGCGCTCCATGTGCTCCAGGGTCGCGCCGCCAAAGGGCACGTCCTCCTCGTTCAGCCGGGCCTCGATGTACTGGAACCGGGTGACGAAGCGGCGCGAGGCCATGCGCAGCGCGTCCTCCGCTGGCGTCTTCACGAAGCGGGCGAGGTTCGCGAGCGAGAACAGGACGTCCCCCAGCTCGTGCTCGATGGCGTCCCGGCCGCCGGACGCGATGGCCTCGTCCAGCTCGCGCAGCTCCTCGTCCAGCTTGCCGCGCACCCCGGCGAGGTCCGGCCAGTCGAAGCCCAGGCGGCTGGCCTTCTCCGTGAGGCGCTCGGCGCGCAGCAGGGAGGGGGCCGCGGTGGGCACGCCGTCCAGCACGGAGCCCGCGCGCCCCGTCTTCTTCTTGCGCTCGTCCGCCTTCAGCTTCGCCCAGTTGGAGAGCACCTGTTCGGCGCCCTTCACCTGCTCGGTCCCGAACACATGCGGGTGTCGGCTGGTGATCTTGTCGCTGATGGCCGCGCAGACGTCCGCCATCGTGAACTCGCCCAGCTCCGCCGCGAGCTGCGCGTGGAAGACGATCTGGAAGAGCAGGTCCCCCAGCTCCTCACACAGGGGGCGCCAGGGGCCACCGTCGGAGACGCGGTCCATCTCGTCCAGGACCTCGAACGCCTCCTCGGTCAGGTAGGGGCGCAGCGAGCGCAGGTCCTGTTCGCGGTCCCAGGGGCAGCCGCCCTCGGCCCGCAGCCGCTGCATGATCCCCACCAGTCGTTCCAGCTCTGATCCAGGCGCCGCCATGCGTTTTTGCTCCCGTGCAGTCCCCCGCCGGGCGCTCCTGTAGCACGGGGGAGCAGGGAGGGGACGGGACACATGATTTCGTGTCGTCCCCGCTGTGGCCTATCATCGCCCGCTCGGATGCTCCGCTCGTTCCTCGGCCTGTGTTGCTGCCTCGTGCTGCTTGTCCCCGCGCGTGCCCCTGCGTTGATGCAGGACGCGCCCACGCGCATCCAGGAAACCTATCTGGAAGATCCGGAGGCCGACCCCGGGGACGGCACCGTCGTCCAGGACGAACCTGAAGCGGAAGAGGACGTGGTCGACGAACCGGATCCGGAGCCCCGGCGGGCTGCGGGCAGGGGCCGCGTCGTCACCCCGCCGCCCAAACCCGTGGTGCCCGCCGCGCCGGTGGAGCCGGAGCCCGTGGTCGTCCCGCCGCGCCCTGGACCCACCCCGGTGATGGCCCCGAAGGTGGTGGACGCGGACCTGCTGGTGGTGTGGGAGCGGTGGAAGCAGGCCCGCGCTCGCAACGACAAGGCCGCCGCGCAGACCGCCCAGCAGGACCTGCTCAAGCTGCGCGAGGAGATCCTCGCCTCGGACCTGGAGCCCCTGAGCGTGGGCTTCCTGCGCGAGGCCGAGGTCCGCCGCCGCGCCGGGGACCTGACGGGGACGCTCGCGCTGCTGGACGTGGCGGTGACGCTGTCGCCGGGCCTGCCCGCGGCGCACTTCGCCCGGGCGGAGGCCTACGCGGTGGAGGATCCGCTCAACCTTCCGCGCTCCCTGGGGGCCTGGAAGACGGCGCTCGTGACGCTGGCGAAGGACGCGCGCTACCGGCGGCCGGCGCTCACGGACCTGGGCGCGGTGGCGCTCGCGGCGTGGGCGGCCACGGCGGTGGCGGTGGTGGCCGTGCTCTTCCTGCGCCGGATCCGCTACGCGCTGCATGACTTCCACCACCTGTTCCCCCGGGCGGTGGCGCGCTGGCAGTCGGGGCTGCTGGGGCTGCTGCTCCTGGCGCTGCCCGCGGTGCTGGGCGTGGGGCTGGTGCCGCACCTGCTGCTGCTCTTCGCCGTGGTGGCGCTGTACCTCGGCCGCGCCGAGCGGTGGGTGGCGGCGGTGCTGATCATGGGCCTGGGCGTGATGCCGCTCGCCGCCGGAGCGCTGGTGCGCTTCACCGTCTTCGCCGGCACGCCCGCGGAGGACGTCTACCTGCTGGAGCGCGGCGGCCTGTCCGCGGACGGCGCCGCGGCGCGGGTGCGTGCGCGCGCCGAGGCCCGGACGGCCCGCTTCCAGGAGCTGGGCGCGCTCGCCTTCTACGAATCGCGCCGCGGCCTGCTGGAGGAGGCGAGGGCGGACTTCAAGGCCGCCTCCGCCCTGCGCGGCGGGGACGCGCGGCTGCTCACGCGCTTCGGCAACGTGCTGGTGGGCCTGGGGGACGCGGAGGGCGCGCTGCCCCTCTACAACCAGGCCGCGCAGGCGGACCCCCGGATGGCGGCGCCGCACTACAACCTGGCCCAGGTGTACCGGCGCCGGGCCCGGCAGGTGCCCGACGAACAGCTGAGCAAGGAGCTGGAGCGCGCCACCTCGGCGAGCGCCACCGCGCAGTCGCTGGACGACTCGCTCCTTCGCCGTGAGCCGCCCCCGGAGGACCGCCCGCTGCTCAACCTGCTGCTGCTGTCGCCGCCGGTGCCGGAGCGCGACTGGATGGACCTGGCGGATGGCGCGGCGGAAGGCGAGCGCGTGGAGGCCCAGGTGGGCCGGTGGCTGTCGCGCGCGCTGCCGCAGGGCCCGGTGGGCTGGGTGCTGACGGCGGGCCTCGCGGCGCTCCTGGCCCTGGTGGGCGAGGCGGGCTCGCGGATGAAGGCGTCGCGCGACTGCGACCGCTGTGGCCGGGCGGTGTGCCAGCGCTGTGACAAGGACCTGGGCGTGGGCAGCACGATGTGCGGCCAGTGCGTCCACGTCTATGCGCGAAAAAGCCAGGTGCCCAGGGAGGTCCGCTCACGCAAGCAACAGGAGGTGGACCGCCACCAGGCCTGGACGAAGCGGGTGACGTACGCGCTGGGCGGACTGGTGTCCGGCGCGGGCCACGTCATCGCGGGCCTGCCGGTGCGGGGCGCCCTCTACGCGTTCGTGTTCAGCTTCTCCCTGGCAGCGCTGGTGCTCCACCGGGGCCTCGTGCGCACCCCATACGGAGACGCGCCGCTGTACCTCAAGCTCGTGCCCGCGGGCCTCGTGCTCTTCTTCGTCTACCTGCTGACGCTGCGCGGCCTGCGCCGGCTCCAGCGAGGGGAGGCCTGATCCATGTCCCTCAAGGGCACCCTCAAGGATTTCGGCATCGGCGACATCCTGCAACTCATCGGGCAGCAGCAGAAGACGGGCACGCTCCACTTCCGCGACAAGGACCAGGAGGTGCGTGTCGGCTTCCAGGACGGCCACATCATCAAGGCCGAGGGCCTCACCCGGAAGCGCAAGGAGCTCATCGGCGCCATGCTGGTGCGCGCGGAGATCATCACCGAGACCCAGTTGGAGGCGGCGCTGGAGGTGCAGAAGCGCACCCTCAAGCGGCTGGGGGACGTGCTGGTGACCAGCCATGCGCTCACCGCCGAGCGCTTCCAGCAGATGGCCCAGCTCCAGGTGACGGAGACGCTCTACCGCCTCTTCACCTGGAAGGCGGGCACCTACGAGTTCATCCAGGAGCCGGTGGAGCCGGGCCCCGAAGGCATCACCCCGCTGCGCGCGGAGACGGTGCTGATGGAGGGCTTCCGGATGGTGGACGAGTGGCCCGTCATCCGGAAGCGCATCCACCGCGACGACATGACCTTCGAGCGCGTCAAGGCGCTGCCCGTGCCCCGCCCGAACGCCGACGAGGGCGGGGAGCTGGGCGCCATCGGGCCCTCGGAGCGTCACGTCTACGAGGAGATCGCCCAGGGCAGGGATCTGCGCAAGCTGGTGGACCTGTGCTGCCTGGGCGAGTTCGAGACCTGCAAGGCGCTCTACAACCTGGTCAAGGGCGACTACGTGCGCGTCATCGACCTGGAAGGGCGCGCCCCCGTCCCCGAGGACACCCGCCTCGTCGCCCGGGTGGCGGGCCCGGTGGGCCGCGTCCTGGTGACCATGGCGGTCCTCGCGGCCCTGGCCTTCATCGCCTCCCGGTGGGTGGGCGGAGGGCAGGAGGCCGGCGCCACCGTCCTGGGCGATCCCGCCGCCCAGCGTCAGATTGCGCAGGCGCAGCGCGTCCGCATCGAAGCCGCGCTGGAAGTGTTCCATCTGGAGAAGGGAACCCTGCCGGAACGGCTGGATGCATTGGTGGATGCCGGATTGTTGGCCCCGGAAGAGCTGCGCTACCCCTGGCGGGAGCCGTACTATTACCGTCGGCTGGCCGCTCGGCAGTTCATCCTCCTGCCGCCCGTGCGCTAGCCTGCTTTCATGAGGTCGTCCTGGAGGTCCACCGGGCACCGGTGGGGGGGCGGCGTTAAGTTGTCGGCGAGCGACCACTGAACGAGGAACGACGCGCATTGCGAAACCCCGCCACGCTGGAAGTGCCCGCTGCTCGCGCAGAATCCACTCCCACCTCCGCCAAGGTGGACGTCCGTGACAACGAGACGACCCTGGCCCTGTGCGGAAATCAGAACGAGAACCTCAAGCTGATGGAGCGGCGCCTGGGCGTCCGGGTGGGGCAGCGCGGTACGGAGCTGCTCCTGTCGGGCCCCGCGGACGCCGTCGCCTTCGCGGTGCGCCTCGTGGAGAACCTCGAGGAGATGATCCGCGCCGGCCGCACCGTCTACCGTGAGGACGTGGAGCAGGCCATCAAGGTCCTGGGCCGCGGCACGGAGTCGCTCCAGGAGGTCATGCTCGGCACGGTCCTCAAGAGCACCGGCAACCGGCAGATCGCCCCCAAGAGCATCGCCCAGAAGCGCTACGTGGACGCCATCCGCGCCCACGACATCGTCTTCGGCGTGGGCCCCGCCGGCACCGGCAAGACGTACCTCGCCATGGCCATGGCGGTCGCCTTCCTCCAGGAGCGCAAGGTCAAGCGCATCATCCTGGCGCGCCCCGCCGTGGAGGCCGGTGAGAAGCTCGGCTTCCTGCCTGGCGACATGGCGGAGAAGGTGAACCCCTACCTGCGCCCGCTCTACGACGCACTGCACGACATGATGGCCGTGGAGCGCGCCCAGACGCTGGTGGAGCAGGGGGTGGTGGAGGTGGCGCCGCTCGCGTTCATGCGCGGCCGCACCCTCAACGACGCCTTCGTCATCCTCGACGAGGCGCAGAACACCACCGTGGAGCAGATGAAGATGTTCCTCACCCGCCTGGGCTACAACAGCAAGGCGGTCATCACCGGTGACGTGACGCAGGTGGACCTGCCCACGGGCAAGATGTCCGGCCTGCACCACGCACGCTCGGTGCTCAAGAACATCGACGGCATCCACTTCTCGGAGTTCTCCGACGTGGACGTCGTGCGCCACCCGCTGGTGCAGGAAGTCATCCGCGCCTACGAGCGCTCGGAGAACGCCCAGAAGCAGGCGCACTCCGCCCGCGAAGCACCGTCCGGCGGTTCCCAGGAGTGACGTTCCGCCTCCACCCCCGCTCCCAGGCTTGCGCCGGGGCGGGGGTCGAGGCGCTGGATGGCCTACATCCCGGCCTGTTCGCCCACTGTCATTTTTTGCAGAGCGAACTGGCGTCCGGGCGGCGGCTGTCCCACCCTCACGAATTTTCCGCGTCGCTGCTGCCTTCTATGGAGCCTTTGACGCCTTTCCAGGGTGAGGAGTCCCCCCATGGCCGAGCCTGAATCACCTGCCCCCGAGCCCAGTCCGCTGGACGCGCTCGCGGTGCGCCTGGGACTCGGACGTGGGGATTGGGGCCGGCGCATCGTCCAGGGTCTATTGCTGCTGGTGGTGTCGGTGGGCGCGGGCTTCGTCATCTCCCCGGGCCTCTACAGCCAGCAGATCCCCGCGCTGACGGAAGACAACCTGGGCAAGCCCTTCCGGGCCAACTCGCCCGCCGGTTTCAAGGCCGCGCGCGACTACGACATCGTGCATCAGGCCATGACGCAGCAGCGCCGCCGTGAGGCCCGCAGCGCGGTGCGCCCGGTGTACGACCTGAATCCCGCCGTGGTGGGCAACCTGCGCGCCTCCGTGCGCGCCGCCTTCGCCACCGCCCGCGAGCACCTGGCGGAGGAGAAGGAGGCCCGCGCGGAGGAAGCCACGCCGGAGGAGGGCACCACCAGGCGCCGCCGTCCCGCGCCCCCCACCCCCGAGGCCCTGGAGCGCCAGCGCCGCGACCGCGAGGAGATGCAGGCCCAGTTCCAGGAGCAGCTCTTCGGCCAGCGGGACGCGGGCCTGGAGGGCGAGGACTTCCAGGCGCTCGTCGCCAACGGCTTCTCCGAGGAGTCGGAGGCCGCCACGCTGGTGCTGCTCGACCGCGCCTACCGCGCCGACCGGGGCCAGGTGTACGTGGCCAGCTCGCGCGACGAGCTGGTGCGCGAGGCCCCCCAGGGCCTCACCGTGCGCGACGTGCAGCACAAGAACGAGGATTCGCTGCCCGCCGCCGCCTCGCAGGTGGTGGACATGCGGGAGGCGCACCAGGAGCTGGACAGGTTCGCCTCCGTGCCGGGCAACGTGCTGCCGGAGTCCCCCGCCGTCCAGCGCCGGGCCGTGCTGCGCATCGCCAAGCGGCTGGTGCGCCCCAGCCTGACCATCAACATCGCGGAGACGGACCTGCGTCGCAGGCTCGCGGGCGACGCGGTGAAGGACGCGGTCATCTCCATCAAGAAGGGCCAGCGCGTCATCGGCGACGGAGAGCTCGTCAATGAAACGCACCTGGTGATGCTGCGCGGCATGCGCGCGCAGACGGACCGGTTGGATCTCCTGCAGCTCCAGGTGGGCGGCACGGGCCTGGTGTCGCTGCTGGTGGTGGCCTTCTACGGCTTCTGCCGCGCGGCCTTCCGGCGCTTCCGTCCCACGCGCAAGGACGGCGTGCTCCTGGGCCTGTTGCTGGTGGGCCTGCTGGGCCTGCTCCAGGTCTGGGTGTCCATCGCGGACGCGGTGCAGGACCGCTACACGGCGCTGCCCATCGAGGCCTTCTATTACGCCTTCCCGGTGGCGGCGGGCGCGATGCTGGTGCGCTTCATCCTCACGCAAGAGCTGGCGCTCTTCTTCGCCATGGTGTTCGCGTGCCTCGCGGGCGTGATGCTGGGCAACTCGCTGGCGTTCGGCATCTACACGCTGGTGGGCTCGCTGGTGGCGGCGGACCGCATCGTCAAGGCGAAGGACCGCGTGGGCATCTTCCGCGCGGGCCTCATCACCGGCATCGCCAACCTCGTGGCCGTGCTCTTCCTGTTCCTCGTGGAGGGCAAGGGCCTGGCGGGCGACACCCTCGTCACCGCGGTGTGCGCCTTCTTCGGCACGGCGGTGGCGGTGCCCGTGATGGTGATGGCGCTGACGCCGCTCATCGAGGCCACGTTCGGCTACGCGTCGGACATCAAGCTCCTGGAACTGGCGAACCTGAACCACCCGGCGCTCAAGGAGCTCATCGTCCAGGCGCCCGGCACGTACCACCACTCCATCATCATCGGGACGCTGGTGGAGAACGCGGCGGAGACCATCGGCGCGAACCCGCTGCTGGCGCGCTCGTGCGCGTACTACCACGACATCGGCAAGGGTCGGAATCCGCTCTACTTCGGGGAGAACCAGAAGGGGGAGAACCGGCACGACGGGCTCGCGCCCGCGATGAGCGCGGTCATCATCAAGCGCCACGTGACGGAAGGGCTGGAGATGGCCCGGCAGTACCGCCTGCCCAAGCTGGTGGCGGACGCCATCCCCCAGCACCACGGCACGCGCACGGTGGGCTTCTTCTTCCACAAGGCCCTCAAGGAGCAGGAGGGCAAGGAAGGCGCGCCGCCCATCGACGAGAGCATCTACCGCTACCCGGGCCCGAAGCCCCAGTTCCGCGAGGCGGCGCTGGTGATGATCGCCGACGCGGTGGAGGCCTCCACGCGCTCCATGCCGGACCCCACCAGCGCGAAGCTCCACGCCCAGGTGCAGAAGATCATCAACATCATCTTCTCCGAGGGCCAGCTCGACGAGTGTGACTTGACGCTCAAGGACCTGAACCTCATCTCTCAGTCCTTCCTGCACACGCTGGAAGGCATCTACCACACGCGTCCGGTGTACCCGGCGGGTGCGATGGGTGGGGGCAAGTCCGGCTCGCCGCTGATGATGGCGCCAGCCCCGGTGAAGCCCGAGTCGAAGGACACGAAGGTGAGAACGGCGGGCATGTCATGAGCCGCAAGGTGGAGGGCGTGAAGCTTCGCAAGGGCAAGGTGATTCCCCGGGACGACGGCAAGCGCATCGAGGAGTTCGTCGGCGCGGCCAGCACGGAGACGGAGTCCGCGTCGGTGGCGCGCATGCGGGCCCCCCCGGGATGGAGCGAACCCGCGCAGACGCCGGAGTTCGACGAGGTGGTGCTCGTGCTCACGGGCGAGCTCACCATCCTCGTGGACGGCAAGCGCGAGCGCATCGGCGCGGGCGAGGTGGGCCTCGTGCCGCGCGGCAAGCGCGTCGTGTACCGCAACGACTCGCAGGGCGCGTGCGACTACTGGTCCATCTGCGCGCCGGCGTTCCGCGTGGAGCTTGCGCACATCGAGAAGCCGGAGCCCAAGCCCAAGGCGCAGGACAACCAGGTGACGGTGCAGGTGGCGCACGGGCAGGGCGAGGACTACGAGCGCCTGCTCACCACCTGGAGCCGCGACTACCTGAAGCAGCTGGGGCTCACCAACTGCGAGCTGTCGCTGTCGCTCGTGGGGGACCGGGCCATCCGCCGGCTCAACCGCACCTGGCGCCAGAAGGACAAGGCCACGGACGTGCTGTCCTTCCCCGCGGGAGACCAGCCCAAGGGGACGCCGGGGCCGCGCCCGCTGGGCGACGTGGTCATCTCCATCGACACGGCGAAGCGGCAGGCGAAGGAGTACGGCCGCACGCTGGAGTCGGAGATGGGCCGCTACCTCGCGCATGGCCTGTTGCACCTCTTGGGGCACGACCACGAGAAGCCGCGCGACGCCAAGCGCATGGCGGCCCTGGAGGAGCAGCTCCTGGGCGAGCGCGGGATGGTGGCGGACTCGCTGACCATCGACTCGCGGGCCCGCCGGGCCAAGCTCATCTGAAGCCCGCTCCGGGGCCTTCCAGGGCCCCGGGGCTTCCCTCGGGCGTCCGACACCCCTGCGTCCCCGCCGTTGAGTCGGGGGCGGTGCGTGATAGGTAGTTGGGGCCCGCCTTCCGCGTGTTGGATGGAACGATGCCCCGCCTGTCGTCTCTCACCACCGTCTGCCTGCTTGGCCTGCTCCTCCTGACGTCTCCCGCGCGCGCCGCCTCGGTGCCGCCGTGGGGCACGGGCGAGAGCCGGGGCGAGGACCTGTCCATCTGGCTGGTGACGTTCAGCCCCGGTGACGACGTCTTCGCGTGGTGGGGCCACGGCTCGCTGGTGGTGGAGGACCGCGCGCGGCAGATGCAGCGCCTCTACAACTACGGGATGTACTCGTTCGACGACGAGACCCTGGTGCGCTTCGCCAAGGGCCGCCTGGAGTTCTGGGTGGGCGAGTCGAGCGTGAACGGCACCTTCCGCCTCTACAAGTCGCTGGGGCGCGACGTGCGCGTGCAGGAGCTGAACCTCACGCCGGAGCAGCGCGTGAAGGTGGCGAAGCGGCTGGCGGACAACGTGCTGCCGGAGAACCGCGAGTACCTGTACGAGCACTACAGCGACAACTGCGTGACGCGCCTGCGCGACATGATCGACTCGGCCGTGGGCGGCCGCCTGAGCGAGGCGGAGCGGGCCCCGGCGCGCATGAACCTGCGCGAGCACACGCGGCGCTACACGGCGGTGAATCCGCCCATGAGCCTGCTGCTCGACTTCATGATGAACGACTCCATCGACAAGCCCATCACCCGCCGCGAGGAGGCCTTCCTCCCGGACGAGCTGGAGCAGCAGGTGGCGGAGCTGAAGGTGCCCGGCGCGGACGGACAGCCGGTGTCGCTGGTGGAGAAGCAGTGGGACTACTACGCGTCGTCGCGTCCCCGCCCGCCGGCCACGCCGCCGAACTTCGGTCCGTGGATCTTCGCCCTGGGAGTCCTCCTGGGCGCCAGCGCGCTGGGGCTCGCCGCGTGGGAGCGCCGGGGCAGCCGCGCGGCGCGCATCCTCCTGGGCGTGGAGAACATGGTGGTGGGGCTGGTGCTGGGCATCCCGGGGCTCGCGTTGGTGGTGATGTGGATTGGCACCGACCACGTGGTGACGCACCACAACGAGAACCTCTTCCTCGCGAACCCTGTGACGCTGCTGGCGGTGCCGTACGGCCTGCGCCTGACGTGGAACAGCGTGAAGGCGCGGGCGCGGCTCAAGTGGGTGTGGGGCTTCCTCGCGGCCACGGGCGCGCTGGGCGTGGTGCTGAAGGTGCTGCCCTGGTTCGACCAGGACAACTGGCGCCTCATCGCGCTCATCCTGCCCATCTCGCTGGGCATGGCCGGGGCCTTCTGGCTGGACCGGCTGCGCGCCCGTGTGGCGGTCAGGGAACCCGCCGCCACCCGTGAGGGCGCGCAGGTGCCTTCACTCAAGGCCTCCTGAAGCAGCACGACTTTTTCCAAGAAGCTCCCAACACGAAGGACGACGAACACCATGGCGAACGATTCGATGGAGCAGATCCACGCCCTGAAGGAGCGCCTCAACGCGCTCCGGGGGCATCTTTGACCTGGACCGCAAGCGGTCCCGCATCGCGCTGATTGAACGTGAATCCACGCAGCCCGGCTTCTGGGACGACAACACCAAGGCCCAGGGGCTGTTGAAGGAGAAGTCCACGCTGGAGGCCAACGTGGGCGCCTTCGACAAGACGATGCGCGGGCTGGACGACGCGCAGACGCTGCTGGAGCTGGCGGCGGAGATGAACGACGAGGCGAGCGCGCAGGAGGCGGAAGGCTCGCTCGTGGCGCTGGAGGCGGAGGTCGCGAAGCTGGAGCTGGCGCGGATGCTCTCCGGCCCGCAGGACCACAGCAACTGCTTCATGGACATCAACCCGGGCGCGGGCGGCACGGACTCCATGGACTGGGCCGCCATGCTCATGCGCATGTACACGCGCTACGGCGAGACGAAGGGCTGGAAGGTCGAGATCAGCGACGCGTTGCCGGGCGAAGAGGCGGGCTTCAAGAACGTCTCGCTGCGCATCGAGGGCGAGAACGCCTACGGCTACCTCAAGGCGGAAGTGGGCGTGCACCGGCTCGTGCGCATCAGCCCCTTCGACGCCAACGCGCGCCGGCAGACGGCCTTCGCGTCCGTGGACGTGTACCCGGAGGTCGACGACAGCATTCAAATCGATCTGCCGGAGAAGGACTACGAGCTGAAGTTCATCCGCGGCAGTGGCGCGGGTGGCCAGAAGGTCAACAAGACGTCGTCCACGGCGCAGCTGCGGCACCTGCCCACGGGCATCATGATCACCTGCCAGACGGAGCGCTCGCAGTCGGCCAACAAGGACATGGCCTTCCAGATCCTGCGCGGCCGCCTGTACGAGCTGGAGATGAAGAAGCGCGATGCCGAGCGCGACGCGGCCGAGGCGGCCAAGAAGGACATCTCCTTCGGCTCGCAGATCCGCAGCTACGTGCTGGCGCCGTACCGCATGGTCAAGGACCTGCGCACCGGCATCGAGACGGGCAACGTGGACAAGGTGCTGGACGGGGACCTGGATGAGTTCGTCACCGCGCAGCTGCTGGGCGTGAAGAACCCGAACCGGAACGCCTCCGCGGACTAGCCCCCCGTCCTTTCGGACTGGAAAGCTTCCACCCCTCCACCGGCGAGCATGCGCCGGGGAGGGGTTTTTTCGTGTCCGGGAACCTTTTCCGCGGGCCGGTGTCAGGGGGCAGGGCAGGGTGGTGCGGTAGGATGCGTCAGGGGCCCTTCTTCCGGTGACGGAGGGGGCCACGGCTTTGGAGGCACGGGTGGCATCGGGCGGAGTGCTCGAAGTCGGACAGCAGGCCCTGGCCAGCGCGGCCGTCCCGGACGTGCGCCGTGAGGAGCAGGCGCTGCTCGTCCGGCTGCGTCGGGGCGACCCGGGGGCCTTCGAGGAACTGGTGCGCGAGCACCAGGACCGGCTCTACGACTTCTGCTTCCGCATGGTGGGTGACCGCGAGGAGGCCCACGACCTGGTGCAGGAAATCTTTGTCAGCGTGCACCAGAACGTGCGCCGCTTCCGCGAGGACGCGCGCCTGTCCACGTGGCTGTTCCGCATCACCAAGAACCACTGCCTCAACCGGCTGAAGTACCTGCAGCGCCGGGGGCGGGGCCGCTCGGACGAATACGACGAGACGAGCGCCGCGGCCATCGCCGAGGGCGGCGGCGCGCCCCCGCAGCCGGATGCCGCCCTGGACGCCGCGCGCGAGCGGGCGCGGGTGCAGCGGGCCATCTCCCAGTTGGAGCCGGATGCGCGCATGCTGGTGGCGCTGCGCGACATCGAAGGCCTGAGCTACGAAGAGATCGTGGACATCACCGAGCTGCCCGAGGGGACCGTGAAGAGCCGGCTCCACCGGGCGCGCGAGAAGCTGGCGGACCTGCTGGGGCGGTTCGAACCATGAGCGGCCTGCAGCGGAGAGGAACGGACGTGGAACCGCGATTGGATCACCGTGAGGCGAGGGCCCTGTTCCTGGCGTTCGCCGACGAGGAGCTGCCCGCCCCCCAGGCCCAGGCCGTGCAGAGCCACCTGGACGACTGCGTGGAGTGCCGCCAGGGGTGGGACCGGTACGCACGCACGGTGCAACGCGTGCGCACCATGGAGCGGGAGAAGGCCCCGCCAGCGCTCGCGTCGCTGGTCGCCGGCCGCGTCCGCCGGCAGCGCAGGTTCGGCCTGCGCGGGCTGCACCTGGCCCATGCGAATCACCGCTTTCCCGTGGAAGTGCTCATCCCGCTGCTGCTGGCCGCGGCGGTGGGCGCATTTCTTTTGATGTCCTCTTGAGGCCCGCCACCCTCTGGGGAGGCAACCTCCGTCGTGCGCCATCCGCCGTGATGCGTTGCGTCCCGGGGGCCGCTTGGCTAGCGTGCCGCGCCTTTCTGGAAAGCGCGTCATGGCCGAGACCGATAACAAGACCCCCCCTGGTGTGAAGAGCGGTGAAGCGGCGGATCTCGGCTCCAACGTGGAGCAGGAGATCTACCAGCAGCGGTTGGACAAGGCCGAAAAGTGGCGCGCCGCGGGCTTCAACCCGTACGGCAACGGCTACCGCCCCCAGCATCAGGCGGCGGAGATCCTCGCGAAGCACGACACGCACTCCACCGAGGACTTGGAGAAGGATCCGCCCGTCTACGACGTCGCCGGCCGCATCGTGGCCATGCGCTCGTTCGGCAAGGCCGCGTTCATCAAGCTGCGCGACCGTTCCGGCGAAATCCAGGTGCACGTCAAGAAGGACGCGCTGGGGGACCTCTACGAGGTCTTCAAGCTGTGCGACCTGGGTGACTTCGTCGCGGCCCAGGGCCCGCTGTTCCGCAGCAAGACGGGCGAGCTGACGCTGTCCGCCGCGAAGTTCGTGCCGCTCACGAAGACGCTGCGCCCCATGCCGGAGAAGTGGCACGGCCTGACGGACGTGGAGATCCGCTACCGCCAGCGCTACCTGGACCTCATCTCCAACCCGGACGTGAAGCAGGTCTTCCTGAAGCGCAGCAAGCTGGTGAAGTTCATCCGGAACTTCCTCGACGGGCGCGACTTCGTCGAGGTGGAGACGCCGATGATGCACCCGCTGGTGACGGGCGCGGCCGCGCGGCCCTTCATCACGCACCACAACACCTTCGACATCGACCTCTACATGCGCATCGCGCCCGAGCTCTATTTGAAGAGGCTCGTGGTGGGCGGCATGGATCGCGTCTACGAGATCAACCGCAACTTCCGCAACGAAGGCATCAGCACCCGGCACAACCCCGAGTTCACGATGCTGGAGTTCTATCAGGCGTACGCCACGTACGAGGACCTGATGGACCTCACCGAGGAGATGCTCACCGGGGCCTCCCGCCACCTCACCGGCGACACCAAGGTGAAGTACGGCGAGCACACGGTGGACTTCGGCCAGGGCTGGAAGCGCATCCCCATGACGGAGGCCATCCGCGAAGTCGTCCCCGGCCTGTCCGACAAGGACATGGTGGACGCGGACCGGCTGCGTCACGAACTGCTCAAGACGTCCCACGCGGAGTCGGAGCGCCGCGCGGTGGAGAACATGAACCACGGCGAGCTCGTGGGCGCCCTGTTCGAGCACCACGTCGAGCACACGCTGATTCATCCCACCTTCATCACCCAGTATCCCACCGCCGTCTCGCCGCTGGCCCGCCGCAACGACCAGAACCCGGAAATCACGGACAGGTTCGAACTCTTCGTCGCCGGCCGGGAAATCGCCAACGCCTTCTCCGAATTGAACGACCCGCTGGACCAGAAGGGCCGCTTCCAGGCCCAACTGGACGCGAAGCAGCGGGGCCAGGAGGAGACGATGGACTACGACGAGGACTACATCCGCGCCCTGGAACACGGTATGCCCCCCACGGCGGGCGAAGGCATCGGGATTGATCGCGTCGCCATGTTGTTCACGGACGCCGCCAGCATCCGCGACGTGATTCTCTTCCCCCTCCTCAAGCCGCTGGCGAAGTAGCCACGAGGCCTCGTGCACCCCGCCGAACGGCAGACCGACTATCGCTGGCCCCTCCTGTGGGCCGGCGCCCTCGTGGCCCTTGTGGGGGCCGCGCTCCTGGGCGTGGCCATCTCCGAATCCGAGGCGTGGGCCGAGGTGGCCGGCGCGCTGGGCCTCTCCCTCGTCGGGTGGGGCGGGCTCGTGCAGTGCTTCGACGCCGGGGCGCTCGCCCTGGGCCCCAACCCCGCGGGGGCCATCGCCGGCCCCAAGATGCTGGTGGCCGGGACGCTCGTCTGGCTGGCGGGCTGGGGACTGGTGGCCGCGGGCATCCGCCGCGCCCCGGCCTCCACCGAAGGCCCCAGTCCGGCCGCCGGTTCGACCCTGTATCCGCGCCTGGCGCGCTACCGGGACTTCTACTGGAGCACGCTGGGCGCCTACGGCGGCGGCATCCTGCTGGCCGAACTGGTGATGCTGCTGCTCCAGACGGTGCTCTCCAGCGGCGGGCCCTCCGAACTGGGGGGCGTGACGCCGCGTGAGCCCGGCGGGGGCGCGAGCCTCGCGCCCACCCTCGCGTTCGCCATCGCGCTCGTCGTGGGCGCGGGCGTGGCCTTCGCGTCGGGCTTCGTGGGGGCTTCCCGGGCCCAGCGGCTGTCGCTGCCCGAGGCCACCATCGGCGTCTTCTACCTGGGCCTGCCCATCCCCATCCTCCTGTCGCTGATGGAGCGGGTGCCGTCGCTCCAGCTCGCGCTGGGCTACCGGCTGCGGGAGGTGACGTACGTCGCGGGGCTGCTGGGCCGGCCGGAGCTGGGGTACTGGCTCGTCTTCGCCGCGCTGGTGCTGGCCCTGGTGCTGGGCATCAACACGGGCTTCATCGCCGCGGGCAGCGGCCGGGTGGACCTGCGGCTGGGCTTCGAGCTCTTCGTCGCCCGGCGCCACGTGGCGGTGTTCCGCCCGTCGCTGCTCCTGGGCGCGCTCGCGGTGCTGATGTTCGGCATCATCCCGCCGCTCATCATCTACTTCATCATCCGCGGTGCGGAAGCCGCCGTGGAGCGCACGCGCGTGAAGTCCCTGGGCCTGGCGGATCCGCTGGCCGCCGCGGCCGCGCAGCACCGGATGAAGCTGCACGAACAGTCCCCCACCATGATGATGACCGCGCTGTCGGTGGGCGGCGTGGGCGTGGGTGTGATGGCGCTCATCATCGTGCTCAGCGTGATGAGCGGCTTCGAGGCCGACCTCCAGCAGAAGATCCTGGGCACCAACGCGCACGCGGTGGTGTCCAAGTACGCCGGGGAACTCCCTGAGTACTCCAAGGTGATGGAGCAGGTGAAGCGCGTGCCCGGCGTCGTGGGCCAGACGCCCTTCATCATCAACCAGGTGATGATCGCGTCGGAGGGCAACGTAGACGGCGTCATCATCAAGGGCATCGACCCGCACTCGGTGGGCTCGGTGACGGACCTGCCGCAGAACATCCTGCCCGGCGGAGACCTGGGCCACCTGGAGCAGCCGGGGAAGATCCTCCCCAGCCGCGCGGTGGAGGACGACGAGGACGCGAAGCCGAAGGACGAGGAGGACCCCATCATCGGCAAGGCCTCCGCGCCCGCGAAGCCCACGGTGCTGCCGGGCATCATCGTCGGCCGTGAGCTGGCCGCGTCGCTGCGCGTGGTGGTGGGCGACCGGGTGAACGTCGTGTCACCGCTCGGCACGGAGCTGAGCCCCTCGGGTCCCATCCCCAAGAGCCGCGCGTTCCGGGTGGCGGGCGTCTTCTACTCGGGCATGTACGAGTACGACTCCAAGTTCGTCTACATCCTGCTCAAGGAAGCGCAGGACTTCTTCAACGTGAAGGGCGCGACCGGCATCGAACTGAAGGTGGCGGACATCGACGACGCCCGGCGCATCTCCAACCAGGTGGTGCGCGTGCTGGGCGGCTATCCGTACCGCGCGCGCGACTGGGGGGAGATGAACAAGAACCTCTTCTCCGCGCTGCGCCTGGAGAAGCTGGTGATGGGCATCATCCTGTCCATCATCATCATCGTCGCCGCGGGCCTCATCGTCGCCACGGTCATCATGCTGGTGCTGGAGAAGCGCAAGGAGATCTCCGTCCTCAAGGCGCTGGGTGTCCCGGACGGCGGCATCGTGAAGATCTTCCTCGCCGAAGGCCTCCAGATTGGCGTGGCCGGGGGCCTGCTGGGCCTGTTCTCCGGGCTCGCGTGGTGCCTCTTCATCGAGAAGGTCGGCATCAAGTTGGACCCGGAGGTGTATTACATCCCCGCGCTGCCGGTGCGCATCGAACCGGTGCAGACGGCACTGGCGGTGGTCATCGCGGTGCTCGTCACCTACCTGGCGTCCATCTACCCGGCCCTCAAGGCGAGCAGCGTGGAACCGGTCGAAGGTCTGAAGGCGGAGTAGCCATGGCGCTGTTGTCCATCCGCAACGTCTTCAAGAGCTACTTCCTGCACGGCAAGCGCATTGACATCCTGCGCGCCGTGTCGCTGGACATCCACGCCGGGGAGCTGATCTCCATGGTGGGCGCGTCCGGCGCGGGCAAGAGCACCTTCCTGCACGTGCTGGGCACGCTGGACGCCCCGGCCGCCGGTGAGGTGCTCTTCGAGGGTCGCTCCGTCTTCTCCATGAACGACGCGGAGATCGCCGAGTTCAGAAACCGCACCATCGGCTTCGTCTTCCAGAGCCACTACCTCCTGCCGGAGTTCACCGCGCTGGAGAACGTGGCCATGCCCGCCCTCATCCAGCGCCGGGAGCGCGCCGGGGCCTACACCTACGCCCGGGAGCTCCTGGAGCGCGTGGGCCTGGGCAGCCGCGTGGATCACCGCCCCGGGGAGCTGTCCGGCGGCGAGGCCCAGCGCGTGGCGCTCGCGCGGGCCCTGGTGCTCAAGCCCGCGGTGCTCCTCGCGGACGAACCCACCGGCAACCTGGACCCCACCACGGGCGAGGGCATCCACCAGCTGCTCCGGGACGTCAACCGGGACCTGGGGATTACCGCCGTCATCGTGACGCACAACGAGACGCTCGCCCGCTCCATGCCCCGCCGACTGCGGCTGGCCGGCGGGCAGGTGTCGGAGGCCTGATGGCCGCTCGCTTTTGGATTGAGGGGCCCTTGCCCCATCCCGTAGATTGCCCCGCCTTTTCCTGGCCGGACTGCACTTGAGGCTCACCGTTCTGCGCAAGTCATTGCCCCCGCTGCTGGCGGTCGCCCTGTGGGCGCTCTGGTCCGCTCCTGCCCACGCCCAGCTGGACGTGGACGCGGGCTCGCCGGCCATCGTTCCGCCGTCCACGTCCGCCGCCACCCCCGTCGCCGCTCCGGACGCGGGCACCGAACCCGGTCTCGACGCCCCCCTCGCCAATGCGCCGGAGGAGGACGCCAACGTCTCCGCCGCGGACCGCGTGGTGGAGGTCCGCGTCGAGGGCAACCGCCGCGTGGAGGCCGAGGCCGTCCGCCGCGCCCTGCGCACCAAGGTCGGCGACGCCATCGCCGGCCCCCGCACCGCGGAGGACCTGCGCGCCGTCTGGGCCCTGGGCTACTTCTCGGACGTGCAGCTGCTGCTGCAGCGGCTGCCCAACGGCATCGCCTACGTGGTGCGCGTCGTGGAGCGCCCCACCATCCGTACGGTGCAGTTGCAGGGCAACGAGGAGCTCAGCGCGGACGACCTGAAGGAACAGCTGGAACTCAAGCCCGGCACCATCCTCGACATCGAGGCCGTGCGCGCGACGCAGAAGAAGATCCAGGAGAAGTACGTCGAAAAGGGCTACTTCCTCGCGGAGGTGACGTACCGCCTGGACCCGGTGGAGCAGGGCGCCGCGGTCAACGTCGTCTACGTCATCAACGAGCACTCGAAGGTGATGGTGAAGCAGATCAACCTCCTGGGCGCGGAGAAGGTCTCTCCGGAAGAGCTCAAGGCGGTGATGATCACCCGCGAGGGCGGCTTCCTGTCCTTCTTCACCGGCGAGGGCACGTACCGGGAAGAGGCCTTCCAGCGCGACCTGGCGGTCATCCAGATCGCCTACTACGACCGCGGCTTCATCAACGTGCGCGTGGACAAGCCCACCGTGCAGCTGTCCGCGGACAAGCGCGACATCTACATCACCCTGCACATCGTCGAAGGCGAAGCCTACGACATCGGGAAGATCGACTTCGCGGGGGACCTGGAGCGTCCGCCGGAGGAGCTGGCGAAGCTGATGAAGTCGCGTCCCAAGGAGCGCTTCAACCGGGGCCAGCTCTCCACGGACATCTCCGCCATCTCCGACGTGTACTTCGACAAGGGGTACGCCTACGCCAACATCAACCCCGTCACGTCCGTCAACGCCGAGGACAAGACGGTGGACCTCACCTTCGACATCCAGAAGGGGCCGCTCGTCAACATCGAGCGCATCGACGTCGTCGGCAACAACAAGACCCGTGACAAGGTCATCCGCCGCGAGCTGCGCGTCTACGAAGGCGAGCTCTACAACGGCACCCAGGTGCGCCGCAGCCGCGAGCGCGTCACCGCGCTGGGCTTCTTCGAGACGGTGGAGATCACCCAGCACCCGGGCGGCTCCGACAACGCCATCGTGTTGCAGGTGGAGGTGAAGGAGAAGGCCACCGGCACCTTCCAGGTGGGCCTGGGCTTCTCCAACGTGGAGAACTTCATCTTCACGGCCCAGGTGTCGCAGAACAACTTCCTCGGCTGGGGCCAGAGCGTCTCCGCGTCCGCCCAGATTTCCGGCCTGCGCTCGCTCGTGCAGCTGTCGTTCTACGACCCGTACTTCCTGGACACGAACTACCTCTTGTCCGCGGAGTTCTTCCGCGTGCAGGCGGACTACGAGGGCTTCATCCGCAACTCCACGGGCGGCACCGTGTCCCTGGGCCGGCAGCTCGTGGACGACGTGCTGGCCACCATCGGCTACACGCGTGAGTACGTGGACGTGCAGGCGGGGCAGGGCATTGGCGCGGTGCTGCTCGCCAACCAGTTCCAGTCCGGCACCACCAGCGCGCTGCGCCTGTCCGTGCAGTTCGACCGGCGCGACAACCGCCTCTTCCCGTCGCGCGGCTTCATCCACTACGGCTCGGTGGAGACGGCCCCGTCCTTCCTGGGCGGCACGTTCCTCTTCAACCGGTACACCGCCTATTCGCGCCTGTACTTCCCGCTGCCCCTGGGCTTCGTCTTCAAGACCAACGCCACCATGGGCTACGTGCAGCAGCTGGACTCCAGCAAGCCGCTGCCCATCAGCGAGCTGTACTACGTGGGCGGCATCAACACGATCCGCGGCTACTACCTGCGCAGCATCAGCCCCACGCTCCTGGTGCCCCGCGCGGACAACCCGGACGCCAACGTCACCGAGTTCCGGGTGGGCGGCAACAAGCAGCTCATCTTCAACTTCGAGCTGGAGTTCCCCATCTTCGAGAAGGCCGGCCTGCGCGGCGTGCTCTTCTACGACGCGGGCAATGCCTTCGGCTCCAACGAGAAGTTCTTCGAGGACCGGCAGGACAAGCTGCCCCTCGGGCTCTTCCACTCGGCGGGCTTCGGCTTCCGCTGGTTCTCGCCCATCGGGCCCCTGCGGTTTGAGTGGGGAATCCCGCTGACCAAGCGGCCGTCGGATGACCCCATCCTGTTCGAGTTCACGATCGGTAACTTCTTCTGATAGGCACTGACCCTGGCTTCCCCGGCCATCCCACCTCCTCAAGAAGTGGGAGTGAACAGGCCGGGGGGGTGGACGTCGGAGTCTGCAGCACCCTTTTCGAGGAGCCGTAACCCATGTCGCTTCGAAGCACCCTGGCGGCCGCCGCCACTGTCCTGTCGCTTGCCCTTCCGGTTGCCGCTTCGGCCGCCGACCTCAAGGTGGCCTACGTCGACCTGCAGCGCGTGCTGCTGGAGGTGGATGACGGAAAGGCCGCCAAGCAGCGCCTGCAGAAGTGGCTGGAGGCGCGCCAGAAGGAGATCGACGGCGAGCAGGAGACGCTCCGCAAGGAGAAGGAGCTCCTCGACAAGCAGGCTTCCGCGATGAGCGAGGCCACGCGCACCCAGAAGGCCACGGAGCTCCAGAAGAAGGTCATGGAGCTGGCGCAGAAGTACGAGCGCAGCCGCGCGGAAGCCGCGAACAAGGAGCGCCAGGAGATGGAGCCCATCATCTCCCGCATCGACCAGGTCATCGCGACCATCGCGGAGCGGGACGGCCTGGGCTTCGTGCTGGACAAGCGCGACTCCGGCATCGTCTTCGCGCTGGGCCAGTACGACATCTCCAACGAGGTCGTGCGCAGCTACAACAACACCAAGAAGCCCGCGCCGGTGGCCAAGGACGCCCCGGTCAAGAAGTAGGCGACAAGGAAACCGCCCCCGTGCCCTTCGCACCTTCCGCGCACCGGCTGGGGGACATCGCCGCCCACGTCCGGGGTGAACTCCTCGGCGACCCCGGACTGCTCGTCCACGGCCTGAACGGGCTGGAGGAAGCAGTCCCCGGGGACGTGTCGTTCTACGGCAATCCCCGCTACCGCAAGCAGTTCGAGGCCACCCGCGCCTCGGCCGTGCTGGTGGGGATGGACACGCAGGCCCGCGACGGCGTGGCGCTGGTGCGGGTGCACAACCCGCATCTGGCGTACGCGAAGCTGCTGGCCCTGTTCCACCCGGCCGCCCGGCCGGAAGCCGGCATCCACCCGTCCGCCCACGTCCATCCGGAGGCCACGGTGCACCCGGAGGCCACGGTGCGCGCCGGGGCGGTGGTGGAGAAGGGCGCCCACGTCGGTGCCCGCACGGTGCTGCACCCCGGCGCCTACGTGGGCGAGGACGCGCGCGTGGGCGACGACTGCGTGCTCTACCCCCACGCCACGGTGCGCGAGCGCTGCGTGGTGGGCTCGCGCGTCATCCTCCACGCCTCGTCGGTGGTGGGTGCGGACGGCTTCGGCTTCGCGTTCAACGCCGAAGGCGAGGACGGGCCGGAGCACTTCAAGATTCCCCAGGTGGGCATCGTCCGCATCGAGGACGACGTCGAAGTGGGGGCCTGCACCTGCATCGATCGCGCGACGGTGGGCGAAACGGTGGTGGGGCGGGGGACGAAGCTCGACAATCTCGTGCAGATCGCCCACAACGTGCGCGTGGGTCCGCTGGCGCTCATCTGCGCGCAGGCGGGCGTGTCGGGTTCGGCGGAGGTGGGCACCGGCGTGGTGCTGGCGGGGCAGGTGGGCGTGGTGGGCCACATCCGCGTGGGAGACCTGGCCAAGGTGGGCGCGCAGTCGGGTGTCGCCCATGACGTTGCGGACGGGCAGATCGTCAGCGGCAGTCCCGCCATCCCCCACCGCGACTGGCTGCGCGCCAGTGCCGCGTCCGGGCAGATGGCGGACCTGCTCAAGGAAGTGCGCGCCCTGCGCCGCAGGGTGGAGATGCTCGAGAAGGAGAAGGGCGGATGATGGACATCAGCGAGATCCAGAGCCTGCTGCCGCACCGCTACCCGTTCCTCCTGGTGGACCGGGTGGTGGAGATCGTGCCGGGCCAGAAGCTCACGGCGTACAAGAACGTCACCATCAACGAGCCCTTCTTCAACGGCCACTTCCCGGGCCACCCCGTCATGCCGGGCGTGCTGATTCTCGAAGCGCTCGCCCAGGCGACGGCCATCCTTGCGTACAAGACGGAGAGCATGGATCCGTCGCGGCTGGTGACGTACCTGATGGGCGTGGACAACGCGCGCTTCCGCAAGCCGGTGGTTCCCGGCGACCGGCTCCAGCTGGACATCGAGGTCATCCGTCACAAGGGCGCCATCTGGAAGACCAAGGGCCTGGCGACGGTGGATGGTGTGAAGGTGGCGGAAGGGGAGTTCCTCGCCACGGTGGTGGACAAGAACAAGGCCGCCAAGGGCGACGAGGGCGCGGCGTCATAGGCGCGACGCGCTGCTGAGGAGAGAAGGACATGGCGCAGGTTCATCCCACCGCGGTCGTCCATCCGGGGGCCCGCCTCCACGACACCGTCGTCGTGGGGCCGTTCTCGGTCATCGGTGAGCACGTCGTCATCGGCGCGGGCTCGCGCATCGGGCCGCACGTCGTCATCGAGGGTCGCACGACGCTCGGTGAGCGCAACCACCTCTTCCAGTTCTGCTCGGTGGGCGCCGCGCCCCAGGACTTGAAGTACGCGGGCGAGGACACCGAGCTCATCATCGGCGACGACAACCAGATCCGTGAGTTCGTCACGGTGAACCTGGGCACGGTGTCGGGCGGCGGGGCCACGCGCCTGGGCCACCGCAACCTGCTGCTGGCCAACAGCCACATCGCGCACGACTGCGAAGTGGGCAACGAGATCCTCCTCGCCAACGGCGCCGCGCTCGCGGGCCACGTGGTGGTGGAGGACTCGGTGAAGATCTCCGGCCTCGTGGCGGTGCACCAGTTCACCCGGCTGGGTCGCTACGCGTTCATCTCCGGCGGCTCCATGGTCACCATGGACGTGCCCCCGTACTGCACGGTGCAGGGGGACCGGGCCACGCTCGTGGGCCTCAACACCGTGGGCCTGGAGCGCGGCGGCTTCACCGAGGAGCAGATTGGCCGCGTGAAGGAGGCCTACCGCATCCTCTTCCGCTCCAAGCTGGGGCTCCAGGACGCGCTCGCGCAGCTGCGCGGTGAGCTGTCCAGCCATCCGGAAGTCGAGCACCTGGTGAAGTTCGTGGAACAGAGCAAGCGCGGCGTGACGCGCTAGGCGCACGCTTCACGGGACGCAAAGGGGAACGGGTGGAGCGCATCGGGCTCATCGCGGGCAACGGCCAGCTTCCCTTCCTCTTCGCGCGCGCGGCCCGTGCGCGCGGCCTGGACGTCGTGGTGGCCGCGCACCGGGGGGAGACGGACCCGGCGCTCGAAGCGGAGGTGGGCCACTTCTCCTGGGTGCGTGTCGGTCAGGTGGACCGCATCCAGAAGGTGTTCCGCCAGGCGGGTGTCACCCAGGCGGCCATGGCGGGTGGCATCGGCCGCGTGAAGGCCCTCTCCGACGCCCGGCCGGACCTGGGCGCGGTGCGGATCATCTCGCGCCTGCGCAGCTTCCGGGACGACGCGCTCCTGCGCGCGGTGGCCGCGGACTTCGAGGCGCGCGGCATCACCATCATCGCGCCCACGGACTTCCTGGGAGAGGTGCTGTGCCCGGAGGGCCTGCTGGCCGGTCCCGCGCTCAAGCCCGCGCAGGAGAAGGACGTCGCCCTGGGCCGCGAGGTGGCGGTGCTGCTGGGGCAGGCGGACGTGGGCCAGACGGTGGTGGTGCGCGACGGCCACGTGCTCGCGCTGGAGGCCGTGGAGGGCACCGACGAGACCATCCGCCGGGGCGCGAAGCTGGGCGGCCCGGGCGCGGTGGTGGTGAAGCGCTGCAAGCCGGAGCAGGACCTGCGCTTCGACCTGCCCGCCGTGGGGCCGCGCACCCTGGAGGTCATGGACGAAGTCGGAGCCCGGGTGCTGGCGCTGGAGGTAGGGCGCACGGTGCTGTTGGACGCACCCGCGCTCTTCGCGGGCGCCACCGCGCGGGGCATCTCCCTGGTGGGCGTGAGGTAGGTCCGCCGTCCCCGGGCAGGACGCCCGCGCATCGGGCTGGTCCGGGCCGGGGCGTTGGGCCTAGCGTTCGGGAATCCGTCCCCCCGGGCTGGAGTTGCCTTCCCACCTCCCCCCGCGACGCCGAGGCTGACGCCGCCCATGTCCGTTCGACTCCTACCTTCCGTGGTCCTGTTGTCAGCGCTGGTGGGCCTGCCGGTGCCCGCGTTCGCGGAGGCCATCCGGGTGTCCCTGGAGGGCCGGGCGGCGCTGGGTGAAGGCGTCCCCACGCTGCTCGTCCACATCGAGGAGCCCATCACCGGCTTCGAGGTGAAGCTCAAGCGCAGTGACGGCAAGACGGTGGAGCTCAAGGGGGGCGGCAAGCCGGGCGTCACCCGGCGGCTCGCGCTGGAGCAGCCGGAGGGGAAGTTCCACTACGAGGGCGAGCTCACGGTGCAGTTTCCGCCAGGGGCCGAGCCCGGCACCATGCCGCTGTCCTTCGACACGGAGCTGTACGGCCCGCTGAAGCTGGAGATTCGCCGCGAGGACGTGGACGTGGCCGCGCGCAAGGTGCGCTTCACGCTGTCCCGGCCCGCGGCGAAGACGGAAGTCACCGTGTTGATGGACACCGGCAAGAACGCCTTCGCGGGTGACGTGGACTTCAAGGGCGCGCCCGCGGGCACGCCGCTGGAGGTGAAGTGGCTGCCGGCGGAGGGCAAGGTGATGCGCATCAGCCTGCGCGCCTTCGACACCTCCAACTACTACACGGGCGTGGACCTCTTCCCCTGGCAGGTGGATGTGCCACACGAGGAAGTGGGCTTTGCCTCGGGCCGCTCGGACATCCCCCCGGCGGAGAAGGGCAAGCTGGAGTCGTCCTACAAATCCGTCTCCGAGGCGTTGAATAAGTACGGCCGCTGGGCGTCGCTGCGCCTGTACGTGCTCGGGCACACCGACACGGTGGGCGCGGCGGAGGACAACCGGGAGCTGTCGCTCAAGCGGGCGAAGAGCATCGCCGCCTGGTTCCGGCAGCGCGGCCTGAAGGTGCCGGTGTTCTACGAAGGCTTCGGAGAGCAGGCCCCGGCGGTGTCCACGCCGGACGAGACGGCGGAGGCGGGCAACCGTCGCGCCGAGTACATCATCGCGGTGGAGGATCCGGCGTTGGCGAACGCTCCCTTCACCCCTCGCTGGCGCAAGCCATGAGGTGTCACATGGTGGGATTTCCTGGCGGCATCCGGTGCCTGATCACGGTGGCGGGACTGGGGCTCGTGGGCGCGGCGGGCTGTGTGAAGACCGTTCCGCATGCGCAGCGCGTGGAGGCGGAGGGCGACAAGTGCACGCTCCTCCAGGCGCTGATGCGGCAGCCCGCGCCCGCCCAGGCCGTCCAGCAGTTCGTCGCGGAGGGCAAGGAGGCGAAGGCTCCCGTCGTCGTCTACGTGCGCCATCCGGAGGAGGCCACGCTGGAGCGCTTCTTCACCGGGGACGCGCAGTGCGCGGACGACTCGTTCAAGGTGGTGCAGGAGAACGTCGTGGACGCGGTGGTGGTGTACCTGCAGGAGGTGCAGGGCGGCTACGCGTACGACGCCCAGCGCTCCAGCCCGGAGCACCTCACCATGGACGGCCGCCCCCAGGGCACCGTGCGCAAGGACGGCACGGTGTGGGTGGCGGGCGCGGACGTCATTTGAGCAGGTCCTTCGCCCCGTCCGCGATGAACTGCACGGCGATGGCGGCGAGGATGAGCCCGGACACGCGCTCCAGGATGGCGACGCCGGACTGACGCAGCACCCGCTGCACCAGGCTGGACGCACGCAGGATGAAGTAGCTCGCCCCGAAGGTGAGCACCACGGCGGCCACCACCGGCAGGGCGGACACGAAGGACGTCCCGCTGCGCGCCATCAGCACCATGGCGGTGGCGATGGCGCCCGGGCCCGCCAGCAGGGGAATCGCCAGCGGGACGATGGCCACGTCCTCCTTCACCGCGCCCTCCTCCTCCTCGGTGGGGCTGGTGCGCGTGGAGGACGGCCGGGCGCGCAGCATGTCCAGCGAGGTGATGAGCAGCAGGATGCCGCCCGCGACGCGGAAGGCGCCCAGCGACACCGCGAACACCTGGAAGATGACGCGGCCGAAGAGGGCGAAGAACAGCATCAGGCCGCACGCCACCAGACAGGCGCGCAGCGCGGTGCTGCGGATCTGCTGCTTGGTGTCTCCGGCCGTCATCGCCAGGAACAGCGGCACGACGCCAATCGGGTCCACCACGAAGAAGATGGCGGACAGCGACACGAGGAACGTGGACACCATGCTGGACGTCGTCATGGCGTCAGACGGTGAAGCGCAGCTTCCACACCATGCCCAGCGCTTCCACGAAGATCTTCTTGTTCATCTTCGAGTGCCCCACGCGCCGGTCCTCGAACACGATGGGCACCTCGCGCACGGTGAAGCCCTTGCGCAGGGTGCGGTAGGTCAACTCAATCTGGAACGCGTACCCGGTGCTGCGCACCTCATCCAGGTTGAGCGTCTCCAGCACCCGGCGGTGGAAGCACTTGAAGCCGCCGGTGAGGTCGCGCACGTCCACGCCCAGGATGCTGCGCGCGTACAGCGAACCGCCCCGGCTGATGATCTTCCGGCCCACGCCCCAGTTCACGGTGCCCCCGCCCGGCACGTAGCGCGAGCCCAGCACCAGGTCCGCGCCGCCCTCGGCGGTGTTCAGGAAGAGGGGCAGGTAGGAGGGGTCGTGGCTGAAGTCCGCGTCCATCTCCAGGATGTACGTGTAGCCCTCGGCGAGCGCCCACCGGAAGGCGGCCAGGTACGCACGGCCCAGGCCCTCCTTCTTCTCGCGGTGGAGCACGCGCACGCGCGGGTCCTTCGCGGCCAGTTCGTCGGCGAGCTGCCCCGTCCCGTCGGGCGAGTTGTCGTCGACGACGAGGATGTCCACGCGGGGATCGGCCGCCAGCACCGCTTGGGTGATGGGCCCGATGTTCTCCCGCTCGTTGTAGGTGGGGATGCAGACCAGCGCACGGTTCTTCATGGCCCGGCGGACATACCCCAAACCCGGCGCCGGAACAGCAGAAGCGGCGCGGGCGTCGTCGGTTACCCGTTCCCGGTGACAGGGCGCGGGGGCAGCAGCTCCAGGACGGTCTGGGCCGCCCGGTGGGCCGCCCCCACCTCCCCCAGGCGCCCACGCACCTCGGCCAGCCCCTGGACCATCGCGTCGCGGGGGGCGCCGGGCAGCCAGACGCGCCGGACCTCCTCGGAGATCCTCTCCGGGGTCATGTCCCCCTGGAGCAGCTCCGGGACGACGCGCCGGCCCGCCAGCAGGTTGATGAGCGACACGAAGGCCACCTTCAGCATCATCCGGCCCACCAGGTACGTCACCAGCGACACGCGGTAGACGACGACCAGGGGCCGCTCCATCAGCCCCGCCTCCAGCACCGCCGTGCCGGAGGCCACCACTGCGGCGTCACTGGCCCCCACCACCTCCGGGGCCCGGCCGTCCACCAGCACGGGCGTCACGCCGCTGCCCTCGAAGCGGGAGGTGATCTCCTCCTTCGCGATGGTGGGCGCCACCGGCACCACGACCTGGAGTCCGGGTCGCTCCGCCGACAACTGCTTCGCCGCGCCCACGAGCGTGGGCAGGATGCGGCGGATTTCGCTCATGCGGCTGCCGGGAAGCAGCGCGAGCGTGGGGGCGTCCAACGACAGGCCCAGCCGCTGCCGGAACTCCCGGGCGGTGGCGGCGGCGGGCATCTGCTCCAGCACGGGGCTGCCCACGTAGCGGGCGCTGACGCCGGCCTCGCGGTAGAAGTCCTCCTCGAAGGGCAGGATGCAGAGCATCCGGTCCACCAGGCGCTGGATGGTGCGCACGCGGCCCCGGCGCCAGGCCCAGATCATCGGGGAGACGTAATAGGCCACCGGGATGCCCAGGGCCTTGAGCTTCTTGGCCAGCCGCAGGTTGAAGTCCGGGATGTCCACCAGGATGGCGCAGACGGGGCGGCGCTCGGCGGCGGCCTGGGCCAGGTCCTTCATGATCCGCAGGATGCGGGGGATGCGGGGCAGCACCTCGGTGATGCCCATGACGGACACCTCGCGGGCGTCGTGGATGAGCTCCACCCCCCGGGCGGCCAGTCGGGCGCCACCCATGCCGAAGAAGGTGAGGTCCGGGCGCAGGGCCTGGAGGGCGGCGACAAGCTCCGCGGCGTGGGTGTCGCCGGAGGCCTCGCCGGCCACGACGAGGATGCGGGGGGAGGGCGGCGGCGTCATGGGCGGCAAGAGGCCCGCATCGTACCTGATGCGCGGGGGGAGGGAGGCTGTAGACTGCGGCCCCCTTGAAGACGCTTCTGCTCGCTGAGAGCCACCCCCCGACACTCGAGCACCTGACGGGCCTGCTCTCCCAGGCCGGGTACACCGTGCGGGCGGTGAATGACGCCGTGATGGCGTTGGAGCACTTCTCGGCGGACAACCCGGACGTGGTGGTGCTGGGCGTGGACCTGCCGCGCGTGGACGGGCAGCACGTCGTGCACCTCATCCGGGGGCACAGCCAGGGCGGGCGCGTTCCCATCGTGGCCATCGACAAGGGGCACCTGGGCCGGGCGCGCGGCGTGGGCTCGGTGCTGGATCTGAAGGTCAACGCGTACATCCCGGATCCGCTCAAGCCGGGTGAACTGGTGCCCCGGCTGGAGTCGCTGGTGAAGGCCGCGCAGGCCCAGGTGCTGACGGGCCTGTCCGCCACGCTGTCGCGCCCCGCGGTGGCGGCGGGGGACCTGAAGGCCTGGCCCCTGCCGGCGCTGTTGCACTCGCTCTACCGGCTGCGCCGCGACGGCGTGCTGGTGGTGGCCCACCGCGACCTGTCCCGGCGCGTGTACTTCCTGCGCGGCGGGCCGGTGAACTTCGACGCCTCCGCGAAGCAGGACGCGCTGCCCCGCTTCCTGCGCGAGCGCAAGGTCCTCACGGAGGCCCAGGAGCCGGTGGTGGTGGAGGCGCTGGCCTCGGGGCTGCGCATCGGCGCGGCGCTGGCGGACGTGGGCGTGGAGGCGGTGGGCGAGGACCTGCTGGCCCTCCTGCGCGACTTCACGCGGGACAGGCTCGGCCGGGTGCTGGCCATGCGGGAGGGCCGCTTCGCGTTCTACGCGGGGGATGAGTTCGCCTCGGAGGTGGCGGCGGTGGAGCAGCCGGCCCTGGCGCCCCTGTTGGAGGCGGCGCGCCAGCGGATGCCGCTGCGGGTGGTGGCGGCGGCGCTGCGGGCGCACCTGAACGAGTACCCGGTGCGCTCGGCGGACTTCGGCCGGGACCTCCAGGCGATGGCGCTGGACACGGAGGACATCAAGCTGGCCATGCAGGTGAATGGCCGCATCGTGCTCAAGGACCTGCTGGCGCACGGGCGCGCGGAGCTGCGGGCGGCGTACACGCTCCTGTGGTTCCTGCGGCTGACGGGTGGGGTGACGTTCTCGCCGGTGCCGGTGGCGTCGGGCACGGACGTGTTGAGCGCGGCGGCGCCGGACGTCATCGCGCCGCGCAAGCGCAAGACGCTGCCCGCAGAGACGGCGGCGGCGCTGCGCGAGGAAGCGGTGCGGATCATCACGCGCAGCTACTTCGGCGGGCTGGGCCTGCACATCGCGGCGGACAAGGAAGCGGTGGAGCGCGCGTACCACGAGACGGCGATGCGCTTTCATCCGGACACCTACGCGGAGTTCGACATCTCCGACCTGCGCGACCTGTTGGACCAGGTGCAGGAGAAGCTGTCCGCGTCGTACCGGGTGCTGAGCGTGGACGAGAAGCGCCGCGCCTACCTCCAGTACTTCTTCAGCCGGCAGGAGGTGGTGGGCCGGGCGACCGCCATCAACGTGGACGCGGAGATTTCACTGCGCCGGGGAGAGTCCGCGCTGAAGCGGGGCGACTACCGCACGGCCATCCAGGGCTTCCAGGAGGCGGTGGCGCTCAACGAGCATGAGCCCGAGTACTACTCGTACCTCGCCTGGGCGCTGTACCGGGGCTCGGCCGGCTCGCTGATGCAGCGGGCGCTCGCGGCTCGCAAGGTGCTCAAGAAGGCGCTGACGTTGGACCCCTACCTGGAGCGGGCGCAGATCATCGCGGCCATCATCGAAATCGACCTGGACGACGCACCGCTCGCGCGAAAGAAGCTGATGAAGGTGTTGGAGCTGAACCCGTATTCGGTGCTCGCGAGGGCGGCGTTGCAGAAGGTGGTGAAGTAGTCATGCATCGAGTGCTGTGGCGACTGTTGCGCTACGCGCGGCCGCACGCGGGCATCCTCGTGCTGGCGTTCGTGTGCATGGCGGTGCTGGGGCTCGCCACGGGCGCGTACGCGTACCTGTTGGGGCCGGCCCTGCGCTTCCTCCTGTCGGGAGGAGAGGAGGGCTTCGCGAGCGCGCACAAGGTGCCCTGGCTCGCGGACCTGCCGCGCGAGGCGGCGCTCTGGGGCTTCCCGGTGTTCGTGCTGGCCGTGGGCGCGGTGAAGGGCGTGGGGTATCTGGGCCAGTTCTACTTCATGGGCCTGTTCGCGCAGCGCGTGGTGAAGGACCTCAGGCGCGACCTGTTCCTGCGGCTCACGGCGCTGTCTCCGTCGCAGATGTCGAAGCAGCGGACGGGAGACCTGCTCAGCCGCTTCTCCTCGGACGTGATGGCGGTGGAGATGGCCGCCATGTACACGGTGGGCTCCTACCTGCGCGACACCATTCAAGTGCTGGTGCTGGCGGGCGTGGCGCTGTCGATGAGTCCGATGTTGGGAGGGCTGATGCTGGCGGTGATTCCGCTGGCGGCGCTGCCCGCCTCGAAGCTGACGCGCAAGGTGTTGAAGGGAACGCGCGAGGGACAGGCCCACCTGGGCCAGCTCGCGGGCCAACTGCACGAGGGCCTGGGAGGGCTGCGCACCATCCAGGCCTTCAACGGCCAGAAGGCGGAGCTCGCGCGCTTCGAGTCCTACGCGAAGGCGCACGAGGAAGCGGTGGTGGGCGCGGCGTGGGCACGGGGTGGGGTGCCGGGGTTGATGGAGGTGTTGGCGGCGGCGGCGCTGGCGGGAGCGCTGGGGTACGCGGCGGCGACGCGGGCGATGGAGCCGGAGGCGCTCCTGTCGCTGCTGACGGCGGTGATCCTCGTGTACCAGCCGGTGAAGGACCTGGGCCGGGTGACGCAGTTCGCGGTGCAGGCGGGGGCGGCGGGAGAGCGGCTCTTCGCGCTGCTGGACCTGAAGCACCCGGTGGAGGACGCGCCCGGGGCCATCCCCGCGCCCGCGATGCGGCAGTCGCTGCGGATGGAGGGCGTGCGGTTCTTCTACGGGGAGCGGCGCGCGCTCGAGTCCCTGACGCTGGACCTGAAGGTGGGCCAGGTGGCGGCGCTGGTGGGCGGCAGCGGAGGCGGCAAGAGCACGGTGACGTCGATGTTGCTGCGCTTCGAACGTCCGCAGGAAGGCCGCATCCTCCTGGATGGAGTGTACGCGGACACGTACACGGCGGCGAGCGTGCGGAGTCAGTTCGCGCTGGTGACGCAGGAGCCGTTGCTCTTCCACGGCACGGTGCTGGACAACCTGCGCCACGCGAGGCCGGCAGCAACGAGGGAAGAGGTGGAGGCCGCGGCGAGGGTGGCGAACGCGGACACCTTCATCCAGGCCCTGCCACAGGGCTACGACACGCGGATTGGAGAGCGGGGCGTGACGCTGAGCGGAGGCCAGCGCCAGCGGCTGTGCATCGCCAGGGCGGTGTTGTCGAAGGCGCCGGTGCTGGTGCTGGACGAAGCGACCAGCAGCCTGGATCCGGAGAACGAGCGCGAGGTCCAGGCCGCGCTGACGAAGGTCCTCCCCGGGCGCACGGCCCTGGTGATCGCGCACCGGTTGTCGACGGTGACGAGCGCGGACGTGATCCACGTGGTGGAGGCGGGGCGCATCGTGGAGAGCGGCAGCCACGCGGAGCTGCTCCAGAAGGAAGGCCGCTACGCCGCCATGTGGCGCCTGCAGACGACAGGGTCCGCGGAGCGTGGCGCGGCATGAGGGCGACGAACGCCATGGTGTCAGTGACGTCCAGGTCACGACCCGTGGCCTGCGCGGACATGGAGCACCGTCGGGCGTCGCGCGGCATGTTGGCGACCGGCGCTTCCTGCTTACGTCCGCGCGAATCGCTCCAGGTGGACGTTGAAACGCGTCGAGCCCCAGGACGGATCCGCGCGTGAAGTCCGCGAAGCGGTTCCTCTCCCTGAGTGTCCGGGCCGTGCTCGGGATGCTGTTGCTGCTCCTGGGCATCGCGGGCTTCTTCGCCTTCGCGGCGGGCTTCGCGGACTACCCGGTGGTCCCCCCATCGCCGAAGGCGAAGGCCTGGATCCGGGGCGCGTACCACGTGCACACCACCCGTTCGGATGGGAACGGGACGCCCGCGAAGGTCGCGGCGGCGGCGAAGGCCGCGGGCCTGGACTTCGTGGTGCTCACCGACCACAACGACCTCAAGCCCCCGACCGCGACGTGGATGGACGGCGTGTTGCTCATTCCCGGGGTGGAGCTCTCCACCAACGCAGGCCATCTGGCGGCCTTCGGAATGCAGCGGCCCTTGCAGGACGTGAAGCCCTGGGGTCCGCCCGAACAAGCCGTGGCGGCGGTCGAAGCCGCGGGAGGTACGGCCGTTCTCGCCCATCCGGTCCAGAAGAAGAACCCCTGGACCGACGAACCCACCGCGCACCGGGTGCCCGGCTTCGAGCTGTACTCCGCGGACACCTTCTTCCGTCAGGCGTTGCGAAGTCCGGTGAGTCGGCTCCTGCCCGCGGTGGGAGCGTCGCTGATCAATCCGGTGCATGGCGTGATGTTGCTCGTGGCCCCCGAACCGGAGCCCACCACGCGCTTCCTGGAACTGGCGCGAGAGCGCCCGAGGCTCGCCCTGTGCGCGCACGATGCGCACGGCCTGCCCGCGTACGAGACGGTCTTCAGCGCGCTCGACATGGAGTTCCCACCGGAGCTTCTGTCAGGCCCGCTGTCCCAGGACGCCCGCGAAGCCGCCGCGCAGGTCACGAAGGCCCTGGCGAGCACCCAGGCCCTCTGTGTCTTCCGAGCCCTGGGCGCCCCGGAAGGCTTCGCCCTGGAAGGGTACGACGTGCAATCCCGTGAAGCCCCCGTGGGTGCGACGCTGACGGTGCGCCTCCCGGAACACGTCCCGGGAACGGTCGAGGTCCGGGTCTGGGGCGAAGGTCGTCTGGCCCCCGACGGGCAGCACATCGAACTGACGGGGCCCGGAGTGGTGCAGGTGGAGGTCTGGGCGCACGCGCCCGGCCGCTTCTTCGGTCACGAGTGGCGACCCTGGCTCGTCCCGAGTCCCGTGCGGGTGGTGCCGCGAGCGCCGGGCATCTGATAGAGCGCGGGACGTCGCCCATGCGCCTGCTCTACATCGTCGCCACCTACATCCTCTTCGCGCTGCTGTTCCCGGTGCTCTGCGTGCACCGGAAGACGCGTCACGGGCTGATGCAGCGGCTGGGCTTCTACAAACCCGGAGACCTGCCCCGGGGAGAAGGTCCGCTGTTGTGGCTGCACGGAGCCAGCGCGGGAGACCTGCTGGCCCTGGCGCCCATGTTCGCCCCCCTGCGAAGGCGCTTCCCCGGGTGCCGCATCGTGCTCTCGACGATGACGGACAGTGGCCATGCGATGGCGAAAGACCGCCTGGCGAAGCAGATCGACGGGGTCGTCTACGCGCCCTATGACCTGTGGGGAGCGACACGAAGGGCCGTGAGGGCCCTGCGCCCGGACGTGCTGGTGCTGGAGTACACGGAAGTCTGGCCCAACCTCATCCGCGCAGCGAAGCGTTCCGGAGCCCGCGTGGTGATGACCAACGGCCGCTTCTCCCCAGCGAACGTGGGCAAGTACCGGACGCTCTTCGGGCTCATCGGAAACCCGCTGGAGGACATGGACCTGCTCCTGATGAGGCAGGACGAAGAGTCCGACCGGGCCAGGAGCCTTGGAGCGCCGCCAGAGAGGGTCCTCACCACCGGAAACACCAAGTTCGACGCCCTGGCAGCGGGGCCCGCGCCGGAGGACGAAGCGCTGCGAACCGCGCTGGGCCTGTCGCCCGACCAACCCGTGTGGATCGCCGGAAGCACCCACGAGGGCGAGGAAGAAATCCTGTTGCAGGTGTATCAGCGTCTCCAGAAGCGCTGGCCCACGCTGGCCCTGGTCATCGCGCCGCGCTACGTGAACCGGGCCGAGCGCATCCTGTCCCTGGCGAAGGAGCAGGGCCTCAGCGCGGGCCTGCGTTCCCTGGGCAATCCGGACCGGGCGGCGGTGGTGGTGATGGACTCGATGGGGGAGCTGTCGCGTGCCTACCGTCTGGCGACGGTGGTGTTCGTGGGAGGCTCGTTCACGAAGCGGGGCGGACAGAATATCCTGGAGCCAGCGGGGCAGGGCAAGCCGGTGTTGTTCGGCCCGCACATGGACAACTTCAAGGACAGCGTCGCGGTGCTGGAAGGAAACGGAGGCATCCTGGTGGCGGACGGAGAAGCCCTGCACGCCGCGTTGGAGGACCTGCTCGCGAACCCGGACCGCCTGGTCGCCCTGGGAGCCCGGGCGGAGGCAACGGTGCGCCAGATCTCCGGAGCCAGCGAACGCAACGCCGAAGCGATGGCCGCACTGCGGCGCCGCGAGGCGAGGACCGTGAGCCCATGACGCTCATCGTCCATCCCCACTTCCACAAGCGATACACGGGAGTGACCCGGCATGTGGAGTCGGTGGTGCCCGCGCTCGCGAAGGACGACGAGACGCGGGTCATCGGCACGGGCCTGACGGCGGACCTGCCGAAAATCTCCTGGAATGAGCTGGTCCAGCGCGCGCAGCAGGAGCCCATCGTCTGGCATGCGCACCGGAACAACGAGCTGCTCGCGGGAATGCTCCTGAAGGTCCTGGGGGAGCGGGTCCGCCTCGTCTTCACGAGGCACACGTCGGTGGCACCGACACAGTTCACCCGCTGGCTCGCGAGGGGCGCGGACGCGCTGGTGTCGCTCACGAATCAGATCGCTGAAGTGATGCGGCTCCCGTCCACGGTGATCTCCCACGGCATCGACCTCACGCGCTTTCGACCGCCGGAGGACCGGGATGCCGCCTGGAAGCGACTGGGGCAGGGAGGGCGCTACGGCATCGGCGTCATCGGGCGGATTCGAAAGGAGAAGGGGCAGGGCGACTTCATCGAAGCCCTGCGGCCCTTGTTGCCGGAGCGACCGGAGTGGCAGGCGGTGCTGGTGGGGCTCGCGAAGGGGCCGGACCTCGCGTGGGTGAACGGGCTGCGCCAGGGCATCGAGGAGCGGGTGACGCTCGCGGGAGAGCAGTCCACCATCGAGCCCTGGTACCAGGGGCTGAGCATCCTGGTGCATCCGTCCTACGCGGAGGGCTACTCGCTGGTGCACATGGAGGCGATGGCCTCCGGCTGTTGCGTGGTGGCGTCGAAGCTGCCGTACCTGGACACGCTCATCGAGCACGGGCGCACGGGCTTCTTCTTCGAACCCGGGGACGTGAAGGGCCTGCGCGAACTGTTGGATCAGCTGACCCGCGAACCCGAGCGGGCGCGCCAGGTGGGGCGCAACGCGGAAGAGGAAGCGCGTCGTCGCTGCGGGGTCGAACACGAAGCCAGGGCCCTGAGCGACCTCTACCATTCGCTGGTGGAGCGCTGATGCGCATCCTGCACCTGCTGGCGAGTCCGTTCTGGAGCGGCCCGGCGGAGAACGTCGCATTGCTGGCGCAGGCGCAGCGAGCCCTGGGCCACGAGGTGACGGTCGCGGTGGACCGGAAGCGCCGGGACATCGCCGCGGAAGAGCCCGCCGTCCCCCGCTTCCAAGCGCTGGGCCTGCTGGACGAGGGAGGCCTGGCGTTGTCCGTGAAGTCGCCACCGTGGGAGCTGTGGAGCGATCTGCGAGCCCTCCGCCGAAGGCAGGTGGACGTGCTCCACGCCCACTTCACGCACGATCACCTCCTGGCCCGCTGGGGGACGCCGAAAGGAGCGGTGCGGATCCGCTCCATCCACGCGCCGCGCTCACTGCGAGCCTCGCTGCCCGAAGCCGGTGCCTACACGGTGCCCGCGAGCCACCTGAAAGCGAAGCTCGAAGGCCGCCACCGCCCCGTCCAGCTCCTGCCCGCCCTGGTGGATCCGATGTTCCAGCCGGCGAAGGACCGCAAGGCCCTGCGTCGAACCCTGGGCCTCGAGGACACGCACCTCGTGGGAATGATCTCCACGTTCCAGGAGAGTCGGCGTCACGCGTTGGGAGTCGAAGCTTTCGGAGCGTTCGCGCGCCAGCGTCCGCAAGCCCGTCTCGTGCTGGTAGGCGACGGCGCCCTGCTCGACGCGACCCGGGCCCAGGTCGCGGAGCGAGGCCTCGAAGGGCAGGTGACGTTCGCGGGCTACCAGCAGGGCCCGGCCTTCGCGAAGTGGCTGCAGGCGCTGGATGAGGTCTGGATCCTCGGCCTGGGCAACGACTGGAGCGCAAGGGCCGCGGCCCAGGCGCGAGCCTGCGGAGTCCGGGTGGTGGCGGTGAAGGAGGGCGCGCTCCCGGACCTCACGGATGCGCAAGTGGAGGCCCCCACGGTGGACGCCGTGCTCGCCGCCGCCGTGTCCGGAGCGAGCGCCAGGACCGAACACCCCACGAACGAGCGCATCGCCAGCGACATCCTGGACCTCTACCGGCAGGCGGCGGAGCTCCGGCGATGACGGCCGGTCCAGGCACCGCACTCAGCACGCGCCCCCCCACGGCCCTGGAGCGGTTCTTCTATCCGTCGACGCCGGAGCCCTGGACCCGCAAGGCCCTCCTGTCCCCCCTGTCCCTGCTGTCCTGGACCTACAGCGGTGCGGTTCGTCTCAGGGGTGCGCTCTACGACACTGGCCTGCTGCGAGCCGAACCCGTGGAAGGGCTGCGGGTCGTCTCGGTGGGCAACCTCAACGTGGGAGGCACGGGCAAGACACCGGCGGTGCTGCACCTGGCCGAAATGCTGATCCGCGAAGGTCGCAAGGTCGGCATCCTCACGAGAGGCTACGGCCGCGAGTCCCCGGAGCCCGTGACCTTCACGGGCTCCGAACCCACGCCCGAGGTGACGGTCGCCGGAGACGAACCCCTGTTGCTGGCGCGCCGGTGTCCACAAGCCCGGCTCTTCGTGGGAGCGGACCGGGTCGCCGCGGCGCGCAGGGCCAGGGATGACTTCGGGTTGGACACGGTCCTCTTGGACGACGGTTTCCAGCACCGCCGCCTCCACCGGGACGAAGACCTGGTGGTCGTGGACGAAGCCGTGGGCCTGGGCAACGGCCACCTGCTCCCCAGGGGGCCCCTGCGAGAGCCGCCCTCGGCCCTGAGACGGGCCACGCTGCTCTGGCTGCGAGCAGCCCCCCTGTCGTCAGGCCCCACGGTCCCCATCCCCTGGCTCGAAGCCGTGACGGCCCCCAGGGTCCGGACGCGCTACGGGCCTACGGGCTGGTGGGACTCCTCGGGCACGGAGCACGCGACGACCGCGCTCGAAGGAAGACCGGTCCTCGTGCTCGCGGGGCTGGCGAGGCCCGGAGGCTTCCTGAGAACCGTCACCGCGCTCGGAGCGCAGATGCGGGACGCGGCCCTCTTCCCGGATCACCATCGCTTCACGGCGGACGAGCTGCGAGACGTCGAAGCCCGGGCCCGACGGGAGGGCGCGCTCGTGGTGACGACGGAGAAGGACGCGGTCCGACTGCCACAGGGTTTTGAAGCCTGGGTGGTGCGCCTGGGGGTGGAAGTCCTGGAGGGCGAGCCTCATCTGCGGCGGGCACTCGGGCTCCCGGAGAAGACGCGCGACTTGTGAGGGCCGGAGTGCTGTGGGACAAAGCGCGCCCATGGCCGCGGCCCCGTCCTCACGTCCGACAGCTTCGTCCTCGCGGTTGCCACTCGCCTTCGCGCGCCGTCGGGTGTTGCTGGTGGGAGACCTGGTCGCCGACCACTACCTCTACGGGCAGACGGATCGGGTGAGCCGCGAGGCCCCGGTGCTCATCGTCCGGTACGAGTCCTCGGAAGTGAAACTGGGCGGTGGCGCCAACGTGGCGGCCAACGTCCGGACGCTCTCCGGTCAGGTGACGGCGGTGGGAGCCCTGGGCGTGGATCCGATGGGCCGCTCGCTGCGCAAGCTCTTCGAAACCGCGGACATCCAACTGCACGCGGTCAGCAGCCGAAGCATCCAGACGGAGACGAAGACGCGCATCCTCGCGGGAGGCGTGAGCACCACGAGGCAGCAGATGCTCCGCGTGGATCAAGGCCAGCGAGGAGGCCTTCCGCCCCGGATGCGCAACGCGATTGCCCGGCAGGTGGAAGCCTCCGCGAAGGATGCGGACGCGGTGGTGGTGTCGGATTACGGCGCCGGAGCGGTCGGCGAAGAGGTCCGCGAGGTGCTGCGGAAGCTCGCCGCGAAGGGGCTCCCCGTCTGCGTGGACAGCCGGTACGCCCTCGCGTCCTTCACGGGCATGACGGTGTGCAAGCCCAACGAGCCGGAGCTGGAGGCGCTCGCGGGCCGTCCGGTGCGCACGAAGGAAGATCTGCTGGAGGCCGGACACTTGGCGGTGCGCAAGCTGGGGTGTCAGGCGCTGCTGGTGACCCGGGGCCGGCACGGCATGGCGCTCTTCGACGCGAAGGGTGGCGTGGACCTCATCCCCGTGCACGGAGCGAAGTCGGCGGTGGACGTGACCGGGGCAGGGGACACGGTCATCGCCAGCCTTGCGTTGTCGCTCGCGGCCGGAGCCTCGTTCGGCGAAGCGGCGAGGCTCGCGAACGTGGCCGGAGCCCTGGTGGTGCAGAAACCCGGTACGGCGACGGTGTCCCGGGAAGAACTCCTCGGAGCGCTGCGGAGCCCGCGATGAACACCCTGGACAAGCTTCGCCCCCTCGCGGCCATCGCCGAGGAAAGGGAGCGCTGGCGCGAACAGGGCCGCACGGTGGCCCTGGCCAACGGGGTCTTCGACCTCCTGCACGTCGGGCATGTCCGATATCTGGAGGGCGCGAAGGCCATGGCGGACGTGCTGGTGGTGGCGGTGAACTCGGATGCCTCCACCCGGGCCTACAAGGGACCGGGCCGCCCGCACATCCCGGAAGCCGAGCGCGCGGAGCTGGTGGCGGCCCTGGCCTGCACCGACCGGGTCGTCGTCTTCGACGAACCGAACGTGCGAGTCATCATCCGGGCCCTCAAGCCCGACGTGCACGTGAAGGGGACGGACTACACGCCGGACTCCATTCCGGAGGGCGACGAGGTCCGGGCCTACGGAGGACGGACCGCGGTGGCGGGAGACCCGAAGGACCACAGCACCACGGAGCTGGCGCGCAGGCTCGGCCGCGAAGGCGCGAAGTAGCCCATGGTCCTGGACCCGGTGCTGCGGTCCATCCTGGGCTGCCCCCACTGCAAGGGGCCGCTCGAACTCCACGAAGGAACCCCGCCGGAAGTCCACTGCCTTCGGTGCCAACGAGCCTGGCCCGTGGAGCAGGGCGTCCCTCAGATGGTGTCCGAACGGGAGCGACCGCTCACCCCGTGAGCGAGCTTCGCTCCGCGACGAACGACCGGACCTCCTCGGCCACGCGCTGTTCCATGCCTGCGCCAGAGGCCCCATCCACCAGGGGCGTCAGGTCCACCATGCGATGGGGCCGGGACGCATGGCCCCAGCGTTCCATGTCCATGCGCAGGAAGAACGCCAACGTGGGCGCGCCCACGGCGACGGACAGGTGCATGGGCCCGGTGTTGTTGCAGATGGTCAGACCCGCGGCCCGCATGAGCGCGGCCAGCTCATCGATGCTGGTGGCCGGAGCAAGCTCCGCCCCCGGAGCCCCCGAGAGCACGGCCTGCGCCAGGGCCTCCTCCCCCGGACCCCAGGTGACGACGGGCACATGGCCCAGCGAAATCAGCTCCCGGGCCGCCGCCGAAAAGGCTTCAGCGGGGATGCGGCGCTCGCCCAGGCGACCTCCGGGATTGATGACCGCGCGGCGTGCGCCCCTCCCGGCGAAGCCTTCCAGATAGTTCCGGAAGGGAGCCCCAAGGACCGGCTCCCGGAAGGAAAGCCCCTGGGTCACCGCCCCCTGCGTCAGGGGGGTGAGAAGGTGGGTCCGCTGGACGGCTTCCTGCCGGGTGTCGCTGCGAGCGGGCACCGACACCGACTGCAAGAGGCTCACGGGCCAGAGGCCAGGCCCGATGACGGTGGCCCTGGGCCCGACCATCCGGGCCACGAGCGCGCTCGTCACCGAAGGAGCGCTCCAGTTGGCGCAGTCCACCACGGTGTCATAGCCCGCGCGACGGAGCGCGCGGATGCCGGGCGCCAGGGGACCCAGCCACAGGAGTCGCCGGTCGAATCCCAGGACGGCATCCGCGTCAGGATGTCCCTTGAGGACGCGGACCACCTTGGCGTGCACCAGGATGTGCACCTCCGGGGCCGGGTGGACCAGGGCCTTGAGGGTCCGCAACAAGGGTGTGGTGAGCAGGGCTTCGCCCACCCGGTTGTCAGGCCGGACGAGCAGGACCTTGCGAGGAAGGGGGAGGGGCGTTCCGAGCGAGCGACGACGTCCAGGGCGCCAGAACAGGACTGAGGCCAGGAGCGTCAGCGCCAGCTTCGCCCACGTTTCGAGCCGCTTGTGCCACGCCATCGCGGCGGACCCTACCAGAATTGGAATGGACGCAAGACGCTGGCTTGACCTCGGGACGGAAAGCCCCTAGCACCCCGCCCGATGCTCAAAAGCATGACCGGATTTGGTTCGGGCCGCGCCCGCGTGGGAGACGAAGAGGTCTCCGTGGAAGCGCGCTCGCTCAACCACAAGTTCTGCGAAGTGAAGGTCCGGCTGCCGCGCGAGCTGTCCGCGCTGGAGCCCGCGCTCGTGAAGCTGGTGAAGGACCGGCTCGCGCGAGGCTCGGTGGAGATCCTGGTGCGCCGTCAGGCGGCCACCGTCTCGGGCAATGTCCCCACGGTGGACGTCGCCCTCGCCCGCGAATACGCGCGCGCCTTCCGCGAGGTCGCTGAAGCCCTGGGGCTGACGGCGGACGTGACCTGGTCGCAGGTGTCCAACCAGCCGGGAGTCATCCGCCTGGAGGAGAAGGGCGTGGACGTGGAGTCCGCCACCCAGGCCACCCAGACCGCGCTCCAGCAGGCCCTCGCGGCGCTGGAGACGATGCGCAACACCGAGGGCGAGTCCATCCACACGGACCTCGACACCCGGATGAAGCTCATCGAGGGCTGGAGCCAGGAAGTGGCCCGGCTCGCGCCGCGCGCGGTGAACGACTACCAGCAGCGGCTCACCGAGCGTGTGGCGGAGCTCGCGCGCGGCGTCGCGGTGGATCCGCAGCGACTGGCGCAGGAAGTCGCCCTGTTCGCCGAGCGCACGGACATCGCCGAAGAAGTGACCCGGCTGGCGACCCACCTTGAGCAGTTCCGGCTCCTCATGGCGAGCCCCGAGCCGGTCGGCCGGCGCATGGATTTCCTCGTGCAGGAGATGCACCGCGAGGTGAACACGACGGGCTCCAAGAGCCAGCACGCGGAGATCTCCGCGCGTGTGGTTTCGATGAAGGCCGAAGTCGAGCGCATCCGCGAACAGGTGCAGAACGTCGAATGAACGAACCCTCTGGACTCCCGCCTGGCCTGTTGCTCGTCCTCTCCGCTCCGTCAGGGGCGGGAAAGACCACGCTCGCGCACCGACTCCTGAAGGAGATGCCGGACGGCATCTTCTCCACGAGCGTCACCACCCGCCGGCCCCGAGGCAAGGAGCAGGAAGGCGTGGACTACCACTTCGTCGGGGTGGCCACCTTCCAGCAGAAGATCGAACAGGGCGAGTTCGTGGAGTGGGCCGAAGTGCACGGCCACTTCTACGGCAGCCCCCAGTCGGTGGTGGACGAAGCGCGAAGCCGCCGGGGCACCGCCGTCTTCGACATCGACGTGCAGGGCGGGCAGTCCATCAAGCGCAAGCACCCTGACGCGGTCCTCATCTTCGTGCTCCCGCCCTCCATGGATGAGCTGGAGCGCCGCCTGCGGGACCGTCAGACGGACTCCGACGAGACCATCCGTCGCCGCATGCTGGGGGCCCGCTCGGAGATCGAGCGGGGGATCGCGTCCTACGACTACATCGTCGTGAACGACGATTTCGAGCGCGCCTACCAGGAGCTGCGCTCGGTGGTGGTCGCCGAGCAATGCCGGAGGGGAAGGGTGGACCTCTCCAAGCTCAAGTTCGGGGGCTGATCGCCTCCGGGGAATCGGTGGAGCGGGATCCGGGTTTACCCTCCACCACGTCGCGCTGCGCTGGCGACCTGCATCAAACTTCTTGCGCTGCCTGGTCGCCTGTTGGATAAGCCGCACACCTCGCGGCGACACGCAGGCGTCACTCCGGTGGCACTTGAACGGCGCAGCGAAGTAGGAGTGGAGAAGGCGGTCCTCCCGGGCCTTCCGAACCGAACAGGGCACTGAAGTCGCCCGGTTCTATCGGTGACGGGAAATTGACATTCTCCAAGCCGGTTCTTAGATGATTGCCGCAGGTAGTTGATCAGCGGGCGTCGAAGGGGTTGGAGCGGGTTGCTGCCTCACGGGAGGCGGAGCTGAGGCGGTGGTGGTCGGGAATCGTAAGCAGCAGGAAGATTGTTGACCCTGAACGCGGCGAAGAGATAGAAGCCGCGCCCCTCACCCGGAAGCCCGCGCACTGGCGCGGAAGGAACTTCTGGGAGAGCGCCGCACCGACAAGAAAATAGGGCAGTCAACGCGGAGTTGACAGCGAGCGCGGCGGTGGTAGAAGCCGCGCCCCACCGAAAGAAAGTCCGGCAGGCAACAGAGCGGACGAAAGCGGTGGGAAAAGCTGACAAGGAAGCGGTTGACACGGAAGGCGGCGAAGAAGTAGAAGCCGCTCCCCTTCGAAGAGAATCGGCGGAAGTCACTGGACGGCGCCGAGGCAACGAAGGAGCCCGCAGGACGCAGAAAG
>NZ_RAWD01000369.1:0-8842 GCF_003612065.1 Corallococcus sp. CA047B | reverse complement strand
TCCCCACACTGTCCGGGGGCGCACGGCGGGTGTGGAGGGCATCGACTTCCGGTGGACGGGTGGGCGAGCATGGGGCCCTCGGGACGGCGTGTGAGCAGGGCCGGCACGCACCCGACAGGCCGTGGGGACCCTGCGCGCGCAAGCCACGACGGCGCGCGGGCCACACGGGAGGGGAAGGCTTTCCGATGCGACGGCAGGGATGGGCCGCGTTCTGCGCGGTGACGCTGGTGCTTTCGGGGTGCAGTGAGCGCGAGGTGGCGGGCACCTGGAGCAATGCCTCCGGGTCCGTGGCCCTCAGCCGGGATGATTCCACGCTCTACGTGGTGGACGCCGACAACGGCATCCTCGCGGTGGTGGACACCGAGCGCCGGGAGAAGGTGGGCGAGGTGCGGGTGGGCCCGCGTCCGGAGCGCGTGACGGTGGGCCCGGACGACACGGTCTACGTCACGAACCGTGGCGGCCGCAGCGTGTCCGTCATCCGCAAGGGCGACGCGGTGGAGGCGGCGCGCGTGGACGTGGGCGTGGAGCCCACGGGGCTCACGGTGTCACCGGATGGCAGGACGCTGTACGTGGTGAACAGCGCCACGCGCACGTCCAGCGAACACGGCAGCCTCACCGCCATCGACACGGCTTCGCTCACGGCGCGCTGGGAGCTGCCGCTGGGCGAGGAGCCGCGCGGCATCGCGCTGCTGGAGGACGGCAGGAAGGCGGCGGTGACGCTGTTCCGGCAGGGCGACGTGATGACGGTGGACCTGACGGACGCGGACCGTCCCCGGGTCGTGCGCGAAGGCACGGACCTGAACGCGCGCGCGAACCGCGCGTCCTCCAGACCGGGGCGCGTCTCCGACCTGGACACCCCGCTCCCGCCGGGCTCTTCCCAGGGGCCGCGCACCTTCCGCGCGCGCGGCATGGTGGACCTGCTGGGCGCTCCGGACGGACGGCGGCTCTTCGCGCCGGTGCTCTGGTCGCGCGAGGATCCGCTGGCGTCGTCGCCGGATGACGGAATGGGGGGCGGTGGCTCCATGTACGGCGGAGGCACGCCGTGCGGCGCGGGCGTGGGCGGCGGGGTGGTGGCCGCGGGCCTCATCACCTTCAACGCGGAAGACGACGTGCCCGTGCCGGTGGTGGACGACCTGGACGAGTGCAAGCCGCCGCCGGAAGAGAAGCCGGACTTCCCCACGTCGCTCATCGCGAGCCCGTCGATGATGACGCCCCTTCAGGGCCCCGCCGCGGCGGTGGTGGACCCCTCAGGCGCGTGGTTGTTCCTGGTGAACCAGGAGACGAACAACGTGGCCATCGTGCCCGCGTGGCGCCGTTCGGGGGAGGACCTGCCGAACAAGGCGAGCTCCGTGCGGCAGGTGGTGGAGGTGGGCGCGGGGCCCAACGGCATCGCCATCACCCGCGACGGGCGCAAGGCGTATGTCTACAACGCGTTCGACCACACGCTCAGCATCCTGGTGAATGGCGGGGAGGGGCTGTCGGAGACCGTGTTCGTGGAGGGCGAGCCCCTGGCGCTGGCGGGCGACGTCCTGTCCCCGATGGCGGCGGCGGGCCGGCGGCTGTTCTTCACCGCGGCGGATCCGAAGATGACCAGCCCCATGGTGGCCGTCTCCTGCGGGTCGTGCCACCTGGGGGGCCGCGAGGACGGACACGTCTGGGGCTTCCCGGACGGGCCGCGCCAGACGCCCAGCCTCGCGGGCCGCATGACGACGTCGACGGCGCCCTTCCACTGGAGCGGGGAGTTCTCCGGGCTGGGCGAGTTCATGAACGCCACGGTCATCGACCGCATGGGCGGCTCCCAGCTGGACACCGACACGGTGTCGAAGCTGGCGGCGTTCATCGACTCGATTCCAGCGACGGACAACCCGAACCACGGCCAGCCGCTGACCGAGTCGCAGACGCGCGGCGCCGCGCTCTACAAGAAGGCGGCGTGCGACACCTGCCACTCGGGCACCCTGCTCACGAACAACACCAACGCGGATGTGGGCACCTTGGTGCGCACGGGCGTCTTGCTGGACGCGCCGCGGGTCATGATGTCGGGGCTCAACACCCCGTCGCTGCTGGGCGTGGGCCGCACCGCCCCGTACCTGCATGATGGCAGCGCGCCCACGCTCCGGGCCCGCCTGATGAACGGCCGTGAGACGAACCAGCACGGCCAGACGTCGCAGTTGTCCGACGCGGACGTGGACGACCTCGTGGCGTACCTGCAGACGCTGTAGACCCTCCCGCGCTCCGGGGCGAAGCAGGGCCCCGGAGTGCAGGCGCGGGACAGGGGACTGTCCCTCCAGGAGTTCGCGGTGCCTCCCCGAAGCCACGTGTCCTCCCGAAGCCCGCGCGCGGTGAATCACGCAAGGCCTCCGCCATGCCGCTGACACGAGGCCCGGCGGGCGTCTCCATCACCGTGGATGGGACGGAGACCTGGGGCCTGCGCACGCCAGGTCCGGGCCTGGTGCTGGACGTTCCCGTCGGAGGCCGACAGGCACGTCGTCCGGCGCTGCGCCTGGAAGCGGCTTCGCGCTACCGGCTCCGTTTGATGAGCGGTGATGCGCCGCTGCTGTGGGTGCGCATCGACGACTGGTGGGACCGCGCGGTCTTCCTGCGCGGCACGGCGCCGTCACCCTGGAGGCTGCCTTCGCTGTCGGCGCCGGAGGTCCGCGCCGTGTCCCACGCTCCGGGCTCCGCGCCCTGGTGGGAGGCCTGGGAATGGAAGCTGGCGCGGGAGCTCGTGGAGGCTCCGGCGTCCGTGCTGTATTCCGGGCAGTGGTGCCTGCGGCCCGTGGGCGTCCTCTCCGCCGACACGGCGGAGCGCCATCCCGTCTCCCCCATGGAATGGCAGTTCGGTCAGCCACCCCAGGCGCCGCACTCGCTGGACGCCGTGACGCGGTTCGGTCCGGCCTGGAACGAGGACTGGTGGGACACGCTGCCCGCGCAGCGACCCGGTGCCGTGCTTCCGCTCCGCGCACCTTCCGCGCCCGACGACGGCCGGGTGAAGAGCTGGCGCAAGCGCGCGCGGGACGGGACGCTGCCACCCGCGCTGCTGCTCTACGTGGACATCCTGGCGAAGTGGCTGGTGTTGGACGGGCATGACCGGCTGCACGCGGCGCTGCTCGAAGGCGTGGAGCCGCCCCTCCTCGGGTTGTGGCCTTCGGTCCTGATGGCGGGCACTCCCTCGAGCAGCGTGCGGGAAGCGGGCGCCCTGTTCAGCGCGGAGTTCCAGCTGCGCACCGGGGCGACGCCGCAGGTCGTCGAGCGGGTCAACCGCATGCTGTTGCTCAACTTCGCGCAGCCGCTGAAGGGCACGGTCTCCCGGGCGTGGCCCATCCCGGGAGGGCTGGCTGCGTGGCGGCAGGAAGTGCTGCTTGCCCGCCGTCAGCGCGAGCGACTGCCCCTGACCGACGAAGACTGGGACTGGTTGGTTTCACCCGACACCCGGTGAGGTGGGTGCCTCCGCCAGGAAACGGCGGGGCGTTACACGCTTTCCCACGCAAGCCTCATCCTCCAGTGCGGGGTGTCCTCCAGCGTCCGGGGCTTCCACCCTGGTGCGCATGGCACCTTCCTCCGAACCGCTGGCTTCGCACACCGCGCAGTTCATGCAGTACGTCACCGGTTATTGGATCACGCAGATCCTCGGCACGCTGGTCCGGCTGGAGGTGGTGGAGCAGTTGGCCGGAGGGCCACGTTCCTGTGACGACGTGGCGCGGGTGCTGGGCCTGGAGGTCCCGCCCCTGTGCCGGTTGCTGCGCGGTGCCGTCACCGCGGGAATGCTCGTGGAAGCCCCGCCGCGCACCTTCGCGTTGACGCCCCTGGGGGAGGCCCTGCGCAAGGGCATGCCGGGCTCCATGCGAGGCCTCGCGCTCGCCATGAGCAGCCCTGGCCACTGGCTGCCCTGGGGGCAGCTCGCCGAAGCGGTCCGCACGGGCAAGCCGCGCACGCACGAGACCCTGGGGACGGACCTCTGGGGGTGGCTGAGCCGCGACCCCGTGCTGACCGAGGAGTTCGCGGAGGCCATGGGCAACCTCTCCGACGAGGTGGGCGTGGAGGTCGCCACGCTCCACGACTTCTCCGGCCACGCGCGGGTGGCGGACATTGGAGGCAGCCAGGGGGTCCTCCTGGGCCATGTGCTCAAGGCCCATTCCGGCTGCCGAGGCATCCTCTTCGATTTGCCCGCCGTCATCCCCAGCGCCCGGGCCCGCCTGGACGCGCAGGGACTGGCGGACCGCGTGGAGCTGGTGGGCGGCGACTTCTTCGCGCCCGGCCTCCCCGCCGCGGAGACGTACCTGCTCAAGTTCATCCTTCACGACTGGCCGGACGACCAGGCCTCCCGCATCCTCCAGCGGATCCACGAAAGCGCGCCGTCCGGGGCCCGGCTGCTCGTGCTGGAGCAGGTGTTGCCGGACGATGGAAGTCCTTCGTTCGCGTCGTTGCTGGACCTGAACATGCTGGTGATGGCGGGCGGAAGGGAGCGCACGGTGGATGAGTTCCGCGCGCTCTTCGCCGCCACCGGCTGGACGCTGGAAGGCATCATGCCCAGCCGCACGGGCATGAGCCTCATCGAAGCCCGCCGAGGGCCGTGAAGCTCCGGCGCAAGGTGTCTGCCCTTGCGCCGGAGGGCGTTACTTCCTCTTCCTGGAGGACACGGGCTTGAGCTCGTGGGCCGTGATTTCGAACGGGTAGGTATAGGTCTTGTTCGCGCCCTGGGCCCGGAGCATCTGCCATTGGCGCGCGGCCCCCTGGGTCTCGAAGTCGAGCCGGAAGGTCGCGTCATCGAAATCCGTGCGCTTCTTCAGGCTCGCGCGGATGGGGTTTCCCTTCGCGTCGGCGAACACCGCCGAGAAGCCGGGCTGGTCCGTGTTCTCGCTCAGGATGCCGACCTCGTCCCCTTCGATGGCATTGACGTGGAAGCGCGCCTCCCCGAGCGTGGCCCGCGTGTGCAGGCTCACCGGCGTGAGGGCCGACACCGCGATGGTTTCGGGCAGGGAGAACGACAGCTGGCCCCGGATGCGCGCGATGGGCACGTCCTCCATGCGGTGGGGCAGGAAGTCGCTGAAGATGACGCCCCGGATGTCACCGGCGGAGATGTTGGGGCGGCCCAGGGACACGGCCGTGCTCCACTCGCGCGGATCCCCGAACCGGGAGCCCCAGACGTACTCCTTCGCTCCGGTCTCCGACTCGCGAGTCTCCTTCATGTTCTCGGGGCGCAGGCGCGTGCCGTCGACGAAGTCCGCTTCCAGGACCTCCAACTGGATGCCCGTATCCAGTTGGCCGAAGTGCTGGCGCACCTCGTCCGTCCAGACGATCTCCAGGTTGTTCTCGAAGACGCCCTGCGTCTGGAGCAGGACCTTGAACGGGGAGGGCGCGGCGCCCGGCACTCCCGGCGCGGCGAGCAGTCCTCCGTTGGCGTAGCGGGTGTAGCGCTCCTCCCGCCGGGCGATGGATTCGGCGGACTGGAGCGTCTGTTCAAAGACCGCCTGGCTGAGTGGCGCGGCCGCGGGCTCGGGCTCCGTGTCGCCCTCCTCTTCGTCCTCGGCCTGGGGGAAGGGTGGGGTGAGCTTGAAGGGCCGGACGTACGGCGTGGTCGCGTCCACAAGGACGAACTCCAGTTGCGCCGGCTTGCCGTGGGCGAGGATGGAGGAATCATTGGATTCGAGCCGGCCCACGAACGGCAGCGTCATGCTCGCGGAGAAGCCCGAGCGCGACTCCGTTTCGAGGTACTTCCCGGCAGCGTTCAAGGCGCGCACGGCCAGCACCGTGGGCGGGGTGCCTTCCGAGCCCAGCTGGAACGTCAGGCCGTCGTCGCTGACGCGGGTCGCTTCCACGGTGAGCTTGCCCTCGGTGAAGGCGAGTTCGGTCCTGCCGTAGGGCGGACCGAAGGCCAGCGTGACCTTCTTCACCCGCGTGGGAACCTGCACGGTGACCGAGCCTTCGATGGCTGGGAGCTTCTGCGTGTCCACGCCGCGCTTGAACGCGAAGCCGACCTTGTTGGCGGCGACCTGCATGTCATTGGACTGTTCACGGGAGAAATCCTCTTCGGACGTCATCCCGTTCGGTTCGTCCGCCAGCGGGCCACAGGTGGGCCGGTCGAGCTCCGGTTGTTGGACGCGGACCTCCATCCACGCGCGCTTCGCGAGGACGGGGGCGTAGTGCGGGGGCAGGCAGACGGAGGAGGTCAGGCTGACGAAGTCGACCTCCGGCTGGTTCTCCCGGGCGCTCAAGGAGTTGAACGCGAGGCGGAGCTTCTTCGCGTCATCCAGGGCGACTCCGTGCGAGGGGCTGCAATCCTCGCCCGAGCGCTCGAAGAAGGACGCGGGCGTCAGGGCTTCGTCGTAGGCGTAGAGGTCCTTGGGGTCCAGCAGCGCTTCCTCGGCATCGTCCAGGGTCTTGAGGTCCTCGTCCTTCAGCGCTTCGTTCTGGAAGGAGGAGAAGCTGCGGGTCAGCACGTCCGCGTGCTTCTGCAGGGCATTCACGTCGAAGGTGAGGCGGAAGGCGTCCTTCGACGGCGTGACCTTGACGGAGGTCTCCGCCACGGTCTTCAGCGGCGAGTCCGCGCCCGTGGCCTTCTCCCAGAGCTTCTGGATTTGATCCGGGTGGTCGCCGAAGACATCGAGCTCCGCCCAGATGCCTCCGTCCGTGTCCGCGCGCAGGGTGAGCGAAAGCCTCCGGGCGTTCTCGACGATTTCTTCGCGCCCCAGGGCCATCTGCACGAACGGCGGGGCCAGGGACTCCAGGAAGGGCTGCAGGTTGATGCCACCCTGGGCGATCAACAGTGACTCCATCTTGCGGCCGGGCTCCTGGGCGAGCCGCGCCGTGAAGTCGGTCGCGAGCGCGGCGGGGACGAAGGCGAGGAGCTTGTCGCCCTTGAGCAGCCGGAACGGGCCTTCGCGTCCGCACGTCTCGGGGTCGATGAGGATGTAGTCGTCGCCGGTGGTGGCTTCGACCAGGTGCCCCTTCTTGAGGGCCTCGAGTGCCTGATCCGCCGAGCCATGGGAGGCGAACAGGCGGAAGGGGGACGGGCCCTCGGCGGTCTTCACGAAGCCCGAGGCGAACGACGAGAACGTTTCGAGGAGCAGGTCGCGGTGGCGGGGCGGCAGGTTGCCGACCTTGAGCAGGTACTTCTCCGCCGGGTCGATGCGCTCCTTCCAGGACTCCACCGAGCGCACGGACTTGAGCAGCCGCAGGTTGACCACCACCGACGCGACCGTTTCATCACCCGAGGCGACGGTGAGCAGCCGGTGGTCCGCGGCGGATGGAGAGGCATTCCGGTAGAGGAATGCGCCCGCCACGCCAAGTCCTACGAGGACGATGACCAGGGCGAGAATGACTTTCTTCATGGGAGGACTGGCTCAAGCGCGAAGGAGTGAGAGCGAGGATCTGCCGATCGCCGCGGGTCCTACCACACGTCCTCCACGCGGCTCTCCGACGTCGCGGAGCGCATGGGTAGGGTGGGACGCACCCGTCCATCCGCAATGACAGGCGTGACGTGTCGCGATGCCTATTCCGCGTTCGGCGGGGCGTCTGGCGCGGCCGTCCCGGAGCTCTGAGCGGGAGTCGGCGAGGGCGTTCCGGCCGGAGCGGTGGGGGTGCTCGGCGCGGGCGTCACGGAAGTCGGGGCGGTGGGTGCGCTCGGAGCGGGTGTTGCGGTGTTCGGTGCACTCGGCGCGGGCGTCGCGGCGCTCGAAGTTACCGTCGGCGCCACGGGCATCGTCGCGGGACGCGGTGTCACCACGGCGGGCACGTTGATGGGCGGCACCGCCGCGGGACGGACCGGCGTGGCTCCACCGCCCGTCGGTGCCGTCGCGCTGGGCTGCGGAGGCCGCGGGGCAGGGGCGGGCACGACGGGCGGCGGCGCTCGGGTTCCCGGAGGCGCGGACAACACATCCGTCGTTCCCGCGCGCGGCGCGGTGAGGGTGTCCAGCGGCTCCAGCGGTGCATCGCCGAACGGATTGTCGCCCTCGACGCGCGGTGCCTCCGTGCCCGCATCCTCCTTCGCGTCCTCCATCCCCTTGTGCGACGTCACCGCGAGGCGGGCGACGTCCATCGCGCGGTCCGGCTCATCCCCCAGCAGGGTGACGACGACGACGCACGGCGTGTCGTCATCCCACGCCACCACCTGCGTCATGCCCTGCACCGGGCTGCGCCGGGCCGCGGCCCTTCCCAGCGCGGACACCTCTTCGCCGCCCGCGTTCAACGTGGGCGCGAGCAACGCGCGCACGTCCGCGCTCGCGTAGCCCGGCTGGCAGTCATAGGCCACCGACAGGGCCACGTCCGGCAGGGCGGCCGAACTCAACGTGCAGAGCGGTCCACACGTGGGACAGGCCCGCTCCTCCTTCATCGCGAACCCGTTGAGCGTGAGGTCGCGCAAGTCCTCCGGCAGGAGCACCTCGCAGGAGGGAATCGCCAGCGGCGAGGGCCTTCCCGGAAGCCCGATGACGCCCGCATCCGTCGCTTCCGTGTTCGCGCCGGGCCTGCTGCACGCGCCCAGAACGAGCGCCATCAGCAGTACACCCCGTCCGACCCTCATCCCGTCTGCTCTCCTCACCGACGCCTCTGTCGCGAGCACGGATGGTAGACCGGGGCCAGCCCCTGGCGTCACCATTGTGGCGCGGCTGCCACTTTCCGGACGCGACCGGATGGCGGGACGGAGGACGGGCAGGCCGGCCTCGTTCACGGGCGGAGCGTGGGCTAGGCTGCCCGCCCTCTTCCATGCGCGTCCCCGGTCTCCTCACCCTGTCGGCCCTGGTCCTCTCCTGGGGCACCCCCGTCCTGGCCCAGGCCCCCGCCTCGCCGCCTCCGAGCCGGAACGCCGCGCCCGACGAGTCCTGGAGCGAGCCGGGAAGCTCCCCGC
>NZ_RAWD01000368.1:0-8854 GCF_003612065.1 Corallococcus sp. CA047B | reverse complement strand
CTGCCGCGGCAGGGAGCGACCGCGCGTTGACCGAGCCGGCGCGTCGTCTCATCCGGACGTCGGGTGGGGAGAGCAACACCATCGCGGCCGGGGCTGCGGAAGAGCGTTCGTGGGTGGTTCATGATTTACAGTTAAATATCGTTTTGACTGAATTGAGCATGTTATGCCCTCCCGCATCCTCCCGTCTGGGAGAGGCGAGGCGGGATGCTCAAGCGGTGGAGATGGAGTGTCGGGGTGCTGTTGCTGCTGGGCTGTGCTGGCGCCCCGTCCTACTTGCAGCGGGGCAATGAGGTCCTCTTCGGTCGTCAGGGGGACGAGGTCTGGGTCCAGGGGCCCTGGACTGCTGTCCACCCGTCGTCGGATGTCGACGAGGTCATCGACCAGCTCTGCCCTGCGGTCATGTCCTTGGATCTTGCTCAGGCGAAGGACTACGGCAGGGAGTACTGCGGGGTCCTCTACTCCCTTGGTAACGGGGAGTACTCCGCGAGCTGGCCTTCACCCTTGGGCCGGACGAGGCTGGTCGGGACGGACCAACGCCGCAAGAGTTGCAGCGTTCCCAGCAGCGTGCGGGACGACCGGGGTGATGTGTCCATCCTGGCCGACTTCCACAGCCATCCCTGGTTCCCCTCGAAGATGTCCCGGGAGGACCGCTGGGCCGAATCCCAGCGCTGGTCCCTGCGCATCCAGTTCGATTCCGGGTGCACCCTCACGAAGTTGATTCCATACAAAGGGGAGCGTCGTCCAGGAGAGGTCTATCTTCGACGGGACAAGGCGTGGAAGCTCGTCGGGTACATCCATGAAGGCGACAAGGACATGGGCTTCGTCACGCCCGTGGAGGACTAGATGGGGCGTGAGCGTTCTGTGTTCCAGCATCGGCGTTTGAAGCAGGCACTGGTGTTGCTGCTGGCGCTGACCCTTCCCGCCTGCGCGCTCTTCCGCGGGCCGGTGCGTCCTGTCTTCGCTCCGCCCGAAGAGGCGGCCCGCTTCAAGTTCCCGTTGGATCTCCCCGCCGAGGGCCGGATGCTGACCCCCGCCACCGTGGTGGTCGCGACCCAACTGGCGATGGACGACTTCCTCCCCCTGGACATCAAGCCGCACAAGGGCGCCACTCCGGATGAGGTCTGCCTCTACCGGCGTGACTCCTACGACGTGTGGACGTCCCCCGCGTCCGAAGGCGTGTTGCTCGTGAACATTGTTCCCAGGCACAACACCTGTGATTCAGACGGGCCGGTCATGGACATGAGCTCCACCTACGCCATCGACGTGAAGCAGTGGCGCATCCTCGCGGTCCAGCGCTGACGCACCGTCACGCCACCTGGCCCGCGTCCACCGTCACGGGACGCGGTTCTTCCGGAGGCGGAGGCTCCACGCGCTTCAGGCCCAGCACCTTCTCACGCTGGGGCCACGGCCACGCTCCGGTCACCATGGCCAGCTTGCCCGCGAGCACCGACATCACGGCCACCTGGAACGTGCAGATGTACGAGATGATGCCCATGTCTCCGAACACCTGATTCAGGTACGACGCGACCACGCCCACGATGACCAGACACGCCGTGCGGTGCTCCGCCGCGTAGGCCCGGTGATACGAGCGCGCTGACAGGTACACCGTCACCACCAGGTACATCCACACGCCCGTGAACCCGAACCACCCGCCGAAGGCCAAGAGGCCCAACAGCGAGTTGTGCGGATGGAAGCGGTACGTGGGGAACACGAACGCGATGTTGGGCAGCGGATAGGGTTCCAGGAACTCGTGCCCGTAGCCCGTGCCGAACACCGGGTTGGTGTTCCACGTCGCGATGAGGTTCAGGTTCTCGATGTCGCGGTAGTCCAGCTCCCCTTCGGCGTGCTGGCCCTCGATGATGGAGCGGAAGGTCGCCACCGGCTTGAACACGCCGCTGCTCGAGTTCCACCCCACCAGGAAGTACACGATGAGCAGCGGCGAGCACGCGATGAGCCCGCGCGTGATGAACTTCTTCAGCGGCGTCCACGGGTTGAAGAAGTACGCGGCGGCGAGGCCACCCACGAGGCTCACGTACGCGAGCCGCCGGTCGTTGAAGAACATCCCGATGAACACCAGGATGATGATGATGAGGCCCCGGATGGCGTGTCCGGACTTCGGCCGCTCCAGCCACCGCGCGATGCACACCGTGATGGCGCAGATGAACGTCATCGAGTCCGAGTGGCAGGTCGTGTACTCCACCTCCAACCCCTGGGCCGGGATGACCACGAGCGCGAAGTACGTGCTCACCGCGGACTTGGTGAGCGCCGCCAGGATGATGGTGCGCGCCACCACGGGCCAGTCCTCCGGCCCGCGCAGGCTGTAGTGGTACATCATCGCCACCAGCGGGAGCACGGCGGCCTGGTGCCACTGCCACAGCGAGTTCTTGATGTCCCCGCCCCGGACGATGCCCCACACCTCCATCCACATGATGGAGAAGAAGGAGATGGCCAGCACCACCGCCAGCGGCCGGGGGATGGGCACCACGGGCGGGTCGATGGTGGACTTCTTCGCCCGCCGCCAGATGCCAATGCCAATGGACCCGATGATGAGCCCGTCGATGAGCGGGAATCTCAGGGCGCCAATGCCCACCAGCTCATGCATCTGGGTGAAGAGCAGCTTGCCCAGGGGGAACAGCGGCGAGGGCCAGAACATCGATTGGGGGCGCTCGGGCGTGTAGTCCACCGCGAGCACCAGGTAGAGCACCGTGAGCGCCAGGTAGCGCAGCGGCAGCTTCCAGATGACCCACACCACCGTGAGCGCCAGCGTGGGCGCCAGGGTCACGATGGGGTCGCCGTTACCCACGGCGGCGGCACCCAGGGTGACGGCGCCCAGGCCCGCGACCATCACGATGTACTGGAGCCAGGCGGCGCGGGAGGGTGCGAAGGTCATCGGACGGATGCGGGGGAGGCTATATCCCGGGCCCGGGTTGGGATAGATGCGGAAGGCGTATGGCTGGCTCCCGACCCCGCGTCCTCCTGATTGCTGAGCTGTGCAACCCTGACTGGGTGAGCGTCCCCCTGGAAGGCTGGTCCCTGGCCAGGGCACTCGCCGAGGTGGCGGACGTGCACCTGGTCACCCAGGTCCGAAACCGCGAGAACATCCTCAAGCAGGGGCTGGTGGAGGGGAAGGACTTCACGGCGCTGGACTCGACGCTGGTGGAGCGCCCGCTGGAGAAGGTGGGCGAGGTGCTGCGGGGCAAGGCGGGCGTGGGCTGGACGACGGCCACGGCGCTGAGCGTGCTGCCGTACTACTACTTCGAGGAGCTGCTCTGGCGGCGCTTCGGGGACCGCATCCGCGCGAAGGAATTCGACGTGGTGCACCGCTACACGCCCATCAGCCCCACGACGCCCAGCACGCTGGCGGCGCGGTGCGCGGAGGCGGGGGTGCCCTTCGTGATGGGTCCGATGAACGGCGGCCTGCCGTGGCCCAAGGGCTTCGGGGATGCGCGCGTGCGTGAGCGCGAGTGGCTGAGCTACATCCGGGACGTCTACAAGCTGATGCCCTTCTACAAGTCGACACGCAAGAACGCGGCGGCGCTGATGATGGGTTCGCGGGCGACGCGCTCGCAGCTGGCGGCGGAGTACCAGGACAAGACGGTGTACATCCCCGAGAACGCCATCGACGTGCGGCGCTTCGGCGCGTCGAAGGCGGAGGCCCCGAAGCCGGGGGAGCCGCTGCGGGTGGCGTTCGTGGGGCGCTTCGTGCCGTACAAGGGCATGGCGATGCTCATCGACGCGGCGGCGCCGCTGGTGCGCGAGGGCAAGGTGGTGGTGGAGCTCATCGGCGACGGCGCGGAGATGCAGAACCTGCGCGCGCAGGTGGCCCGGGGCGGGCTGGAGAACGGCGTCACGTTCGCCGGCTGGGTGAAGCACCAGGAGCTGCAGGGCCGGCTGGCGAAGAACCACATCTTCGGCTTCCCGAGCGTGCGCGAGTTCGGCGGCGCGGTGGTGGCGGAGGCGATGGCGCTGGGGCTGGTGCCCATCGTGATGGACTACGGCGGTCCGGGTGAAATCGTGAGTCCGTCCACGGGCTTCGCGATCCCCATGGGGACGCCGGACGAAATCGTGCAGCGCGTGCGCGGGGTGCTGGAGAAGCTGGTCGCGGATCCGTCCGTGATTGGGCCCATGGGTGAGCGCGCGCGGGCGCGCATCCAGAAGCACTTCACGTGGCGCGCGAAGGCGGAGCAGGTGCTGGAGGTCTACCGCTGGGTGTCCGGCGAGCGTGGGCAGCCGGACTTCGGGATGCCGCTGGCGGACTGAGGTTCGTGGCGGATCCGCGCCGGTCGCGCCGCGAGGTGTGACCTGGACCTCTACCTCTTCGGAGGAATGGTCCGGATATTCGCTTCGATGGACGCTCCTGCCTCCCACTCCGGGAGCGAAAGGAAGCGTCATGGCGAAGGTCGGAGATCGTTTCAAGACGGGCGAGAAGTGCGAGACGTCGGGCAACTACGTGTTTGATGGCTACGTGGACGGCTCGACCAGTCCGGCACCGACGGCGGAGGAGCGCGTCATTCCCCTGAGCAAGGGGGAGACGTTCCCGCCCATCAAGTCGTCGGCAAAGTCGGCCTACTGGAAGCTCCAGCGCATCACCTGATGAGCGTCCTCCGGCACGGAGCTTCCACTCCGTGCCGGGGTCTTCGCCGCCGTGACAGGGCAAGTCGGTAGAGTCGCAGGCATGAGCCCCGACTCTTCCCTGCTTCGCCGCATCATCCGTGGCAGCGCGCTGTACGATTTGGTCGTCACCCTGCCGTTCGCCACGCCGTGGACGGCGGAGGTGGCGCTCTCGCTGATGGGCCAGACGCACGAGGCGCTGTCGCTGCGCGGTGAGGCCATGCCGGTGTTCACGCCCATGCATCTGTTCTTCGTCTCCCTGTTCGGGGTCCTGGCGGTGCTGTGGGCGGGGGTCCGCGTCATCCAGCCGACCGCGTTCCATGGTGCCGTGGACGCCGTGGGCCGGGCCGTGGTCGCCACGTGGATGGTGCTCGCGCTCTCGCAGGGCGTGACGCAGGTGCTCATCGCGTTCCTCGTGATGGAACTGGCGGGGATGTTCGCGCAGGGTGGCCTCCTGCTGGCCACGCGGAAGGGCCGTGAAGGTGCTCCGGTGACGGCCCGCTGAGCCCTGTCGTACGAGGGGCGCTTGCCTCTGCACCAAGGTGCAGGGGTTAGGGTTTTCGGCATGAACCCTGACTCCTCCCTGTCCCGTCGCGTCGTCCTGGCCAGTGCGCTGTATGACCTGGTCGTCACCCTGCCGTTCGCCACCCCGTGGACCGCGGACGTGGTGCTCTCCGGCATCCGTCAGGTGCACCACGCGCTGTCCGTGGGCGGTGAGGCCCTGCCGGTGTTCACGCCCACGCACCTGTTCTTTGTCGCCCTCTTCGGGACCATCGTGTCGCTGTGGTCGGTGGTGCGGATCCTCCGGCCCTCCGCGTTCCATGGGGCCTTCGACACCGTGGGCCGGGCGCTGTTCTCCTCGTGGATGGTGTTCGTGCTGGCGCATGGGGCCACGCGGGTGCTCGTCGTCTTCCTGGTGCTGGAGCTGGCGTGGATGTTCGCGCAGGGCGGTGTCATCCTCGGCACCAGGAGGTGGCGTGATGGCAGCCTTGCGACGGCCCGTTGAAGCATCCCCGGTGACGCCCCTGCGCATTGGCGCCCTCGCTCGCGCCGCGGGGGTGAAGCTGTCCACGCTGCGCTTCTACGAACGGCGCAAGCTGCTCACCCCGCTGGATCGCAGCGAGAGCGGCCAACGGCTGTACGGCCCGGAGGCCGCCATCCGCGTGCGCTTCATCCGCCGCTCCCAGGAGCTGGGCTTCACCCTCAAGGAGGTCTCCGCGGTCCTCGCCCTGTCCGACCGGCGCGGCGCCCCCACCCGCGATGTGGCCCGTTTCGCGGAAGCGAAGGTCCAGGCCATCGACGCGCGCATCGACGACCTGCGCCGCATGCGCCACGCCATCACCACCCTGATGGCTGAAGGCTTCTGCGCGGAGGACACCGTGTGCCCCATCCAGGTGTCCCTGGGGGCTCCACGGGAGGTGACGGCTCGGAAGTCCCGGACCCCGTCACCAGCCGCCGTGCGAGGTCCGCGCCGCCGGTCCACGGCCGCCGGCACCTGACCTCCGCGCGACTACCGCCGCTCCGCCTCGCGCGTGGTGCGCACCCACTCGCCGCGCTTCTCCGCGCCGGGGCCGCGCACCATCAGCCACACCTTCCACACCACGTAGATGGGCGCCCACGCCAGGTCCAGCAGGCCGCGCGCGCCCACGCCGGACACCCACCAGCCGCGCAGCACGTACAGCGCCAGCGACGTGAGCCCGAACGCCGACAGCGCGGAGGCCGCCACCGCCGTGCCCCCCGACAGCCACACGATACCGGCCGCCAGCACCGAACCCGCCACCGTCGCCAGCACCAACTGGCTCAGCGGCGGCACCAGCACGTCCATGGACAAGTCGAACAAGAGCCCGCTCTTCTGCTTCAGCGCGTCGCTCAAGAGCGGCCAGCCGTGCAGCTTGCGCATCTGCGCGCGGCCCCCTTCCCAGCGCTGCCGCTGTGAACGGCTCTGCTTCTCCGCCGTCACCATCTCCCCCAGCACCTCCGCCTCCCAGGCGTAGTGCACGCGGTGCCCCGCGCGCGCCAGGCGGATGCCGTACTCCAGGTCCTCCACCACGCTGAACGCGTCGTGCGGCACCTGCTTGAGCACCGCGTGCGTGAAGCACATGCCGTTGCCGCGCAGGCCGCAGGACACGCCCATCCGCTCGCGCCCCATGGAGCGCACCCGGTGGAACATGCCCAGCGCGATGGTCATCAGCCGCGTGCGCCACGACGCCGTGGGGTTCATCACCCCGTAGTGCGCCTGCGCCGCGTGCGCCCCGTCCTCCAGCCGGCGGGAGAACGCGTGCAGCAGGTTCGGCGTCACCACCGTGTCCGCGTCCACCACCACCACCGCGTCCGCGAAGCCGTCCTTCTGGCTGCGCTCGAAGGCGTGCGCCAGCGCGTAGCCCTTGCCGCGCTTCTCCGCGTCCTGGCGCTCCAGCACCGTGGCGCCCGCCTCGCGCGCCTTTTCCGCCGTCGCGTCCGAGCAGTTGTCCGCGACGACGATGATGCGCCGCAGGTCCGTGGGGTAGTCCACGGCGGACAGGTTCGCCACCGTCCGGGCAATGCCCAGCTCCTCGTTGTGCGAGGGAATCACCACGTCGAACTTGCGCGCCGCGGGCGACGGCGGCACCGGCGCTGCCTTGCGTCCCGACAGCAGCGTCAAGAGCAGCAGGTAGCCGCAGCCTCCCGCCACCGGCAAGAGCCCCACGCACAGCGCCACGTCCACCCAGGTCCAGACCGTCACAGTGTCACCCCCGCGCGCGTCGCCTCCAGGCCACCGCGCGCTTGAACCTTCAGCGGCGTTCCAGCTCCGCCAGCACCGGCAACTTCAAGAGCCGCTCCACCTGCCACTTCTCCAGGATGCGGCGCCGCAGGATGTCCAACGCCACCGCCGCGAACACCGCCAGCGCCACCCCGCCCACCACGCCCGCGATGGCGATGAGCTTCGGGTTCGGCTTGGACGGCTTCTCCGGGAAGAGCGCCGGCAACAGCACGCTGTAGCGGTGCTTCATGGACACCTTCGAAATCTCCAGCTCCGTCTGCGCCTGATCCAACCGGCGCAGCTTCTCCTGGTGCCGCATCACCACCATGCGCATCCGGTCCGTGGCCACCGCCACCTCCGGATCATCCGGCGTGCCCAGCATCGCGCCCGCCATGGGGCCACCCAACCCGGCCAGGTTCGGGCCCTCCGAGGTGGTGGACTCCACGTCCGTGCCACCCATGCGCAGGTACTCCTGGATGAGCGACTGCTCCTCCGAGCGCAGCGACGTGAGCTGCGGCGAGTCCGCCTGCATCGTCGCCACCCGCTGCTCCAGGTCCACGATGACGGGGTGCTGCGGTGAGAAGACGACGCGCTGTTCAGCCAGCTGCGAGCGCAGCTCCGTGAGGCGGCGGCTCCTGAAGTCCTCCACGTCGCGGATGGCGCGGCGCTTGGCCTGCACCAGGAACTTCAGCTGCGCGAGCGCGTGGTCCGTCTGCAACAGCGCCTGCCGCGCGCTGGCCTGCTTGGGGTCCGCTTCCCGCTTCTTGCGGCGCGCGTCCGCCTGCTTCACCGCGCGCTCCAGGTCGTTGATGGCCTGCTTGATGTTCGCCGCTTCGTTCTCCACCTGCGACTTCAGGATGTTGACGGACTCCGTGATGGCGCCCATCTCCGAGTCGTGCCGCATGTCGAGGAAGTTCTGCGACGCGGCCTCCACGATGTTGAAGGCCATCTGCGGGTCGCTCCAGTCCACCCCGATGGTCACCGTGCCGGAGCCGCCCTCCGCCATCACGTTGAGGCTGGTCTCCAGCATCGCGATGAGCGCCTCTTCCTTGTCCGCGTCGGACATGGGGGGCGGCGCCTTCTTCGTGTACTGCTCCTTCAGGCGGCTGATGGGCGACCGCATGTTGTCCCAGTACTCGATGAGCTTCGCGTTCTTGATGACGGACTTGAGGTTGCCCCGGCTGAGCACCATCTCCCACGCGGCGCGCGTGGGCTGATCCGCCTCCACCGGGATGGAGCGGCCCGGGTTCACCAGCGAGGAGATGATGAGGTTGCGGTACGTCAGCATCCGCGTTTCGACGTGGTACTTGCGCGGCATCAGCTTCGCCGCCGCGGAGCCCAGGGCGCTCATCACCGCGATGATGCACAGGCCCAGGAACCAGTGCCGCAGCACCGCCCGGCGCACGAACCCCAGCCCGTCGAAGAGGAAGCCCCAGTCGATGAGGTCCGCCGGCGCGTTCGTCTCCTCGCGCTCGGGGACGTACGGCGGGGGCGGGGCGGAGT
>NZ_RAWD01000367.1:0-8857 GCF_003612065.1 Corallococcus sp. CA047B | reverse complement strand
CGTGGAGACAGGGGGGGGCGCGGGGGTCTTCTCCTCGCGCACCTGGGCCAGCTCCTGGGCGAGCGCGTAATAGCCGCACGTCTGGCGCTGGGCCGCGAGCGACGCGGGGACGCCGCGCAGGATGTCCACCAGGGCGAAGGGCCCCAGCGGAGAGGTCTCCGGTTCACCGTCCGTGAGGGTCCGGACCCGGAAGTCCTCCTCCTCGGAGAGGAGCGCGAGCGCTTCGCGGACCTCCTGTGCGGGGGCGGGGGCCTTCGCGCGTCGGCAGAAGTCCGACACCGCCACGGCCACCGGCGTGGGTACGTCGTCAGGCTGCCGTCTTCTCTGCCAGGGACTGATCATGGAAAGGTTCGGAAAAATGCTCGTTTACGAGGGCGGTTGCCTCTATCTTCGCCGCCAGACAGGTGTCAATGAGCCAGTCCGACCCCAATGTAAACAGCCCACGTGCGACGCAAGTCGATCGCCGTGGTAGTCAGGGGAGCGGGCGCTTCCTGAGGGCGGCAGGCGAAATTGGCTTGCGGGGGCGGGCATCCCAGCCTCAACACATGTGGTGCTCCAGAGATTGCAGATGACGACCCATAGCCATTCCCACGCCCACTCGAACGACGACGACAAGAACAAGGAGGAGGTGCTGGCCCGCTACATGGCCCAGCACGGCCTGAAGAGCACGCGTCAGCGCAGCCTCATCATCGACACGTTCTTCGCGGTGGGCGGTCACCTGTCCGTGGAGGAGCTGTGGAACAAGGTGCGCGAACAGGACACCAAGGTGTCGGTGGCCACCGTCTACCGGACCATGAAGCTCCTGAACGAGTGCGGCCTGGCCCACGCGCGCAACTTCGGCGACGGGCAGACGCGCTACGAGGCCGCCGCCGGGCGTGAGCACCACGACCACCTCATCTGCACGAGCTGCGGCACCATCGTGGAGTTCGAGAACGACCGCATCGAGACGCTCCAGGACGCGGTGGCGCGCAAGCACGGCTTCACGGTGACGTCGCACAAGATGGAGCTGTACGGCCTGTGCCGCGAATGTCAGCTCCGGGGTGGCCCCCCGACGACGGAGGCGTGACCCCGGTGCGAGCGCGCGCCCTGGCGTGTGCCGTGGCCGTGGGAGTGCTGTCGCTGTCCGGGTGTCACCGGAACAGCGGGCCGGTGGATGCGGGGCCCGCGTTCCTGCGGGCGCTCTACCTGCCGTCGGTGGGGCCCACGCGCTACGACCCCCGGCAGCTCTCCGGCAAGGTGGTGCTGGTGTCCTTCCTGGCCACGTGGTGTTTCCCGTGCCTGACGGACCTGCCCACGCTCAAGAACCTCCAGGGGACGTACGGCCCCCGGGGCTTCCAGGTGGTGGCGGTGGGCATGGACCTGGACGAGGGCAAGGTGATGGCCCCGTTCGCGGACCACTACGCGTTCCCGTACCCGGTGCTGGTGTCGGATGAGCGGATGCGCGCGGGGCAGAGCGCCTTCGGCCGCATCCGCGCGCTGCCCAGCACGGTGCTCCTGGACAAGCGCGGCCGGGCGGTGGCCGCGTGGCAGGGCGTGGAAGGCCAGGCGGACGTGGCCAAGGCCATCGAAAAGCTGCTCAAGGAAGACTGAGTTTTCGTGCCGGTGGGCACCGCTTCTGACGGTGCTACAGGGCTGGAGCGGAATTCTTGCGGGCAGGGGGGCCGCTGGTACCTTCGCCGGCGTTCATGACGTCTCGGCGAAAGCTCCTGATGGCGGCGGCGGTGGTGGCGGTGGCCTTGAGCCTGGCCTCGGTGGCGGACGCCAAGGGCTTCCGGCGTTACCTGCGCTTGCGGCAGGACGTGGCGGGGCTCGATGAGCGCAACCGCGCGCTGGCCGCGCAGAACGACGCGCTCCGCCGGGAGATCGCCGCGCTCCGCAAGGATCCGGCGACGTTGGAGCAGTCCGTGCGTGAGGAGCTTGGCTACGTGAAGCCGGGCGAAATCGTCTTCCACCTGGAGTCACCATGACCTCGCTGCCCTCGGTGCCCTCTGCGGCGAAGCTCGTGCGCGCGTTCTTCCGCGCGATCCCCGCGGCCGTGGCCCTGGCGACCTTCGTGCATCTGGCGCGGGGTGGCTTCCGGGGTCTGCACACGCTGGGGTGGACGGAAGCGGCGCTGGTGGTGGGGCTGCTCGTCGGCATCGGGATGGCGGCGTGGCGCCGGGCGATGCGCTCCTCGGTGGGCGCCATCATCGACCTGCGCGACGACCTGGAGTTGGGCGGCGGGCTCATCTCCGCGGCGTTCATCGTGGTGGCGATTGGCGGCACGGAGCTGTTCCCCATCGTCTACCTGTTGATGGCGTTCCTGGTGGCGTTCCTGCCGCGCAACGCGGGCATGACGTTGCTGGGCGTGGCGCTGGTGTACGACGGGCTCGTCACGCTGGGCGGGACGGTGGTGAACGTCACCGGGTTTCTCACGCACACGCTGTTCCTGGCGCTGTTCGCGGGGCTGTACCACCTGGTGCTGTCCGCGCGGATGGCGGTGGCGAAGCGGGCGGAGTCGGACGCGGTGCAGAAGCGCATCCGCGAGGTGGAGGAGCGCGCGCGCACCTTCCGGCTGGTGAGCTCCGGGACGCAGGACAGCTTCAGCGGGATGAGCTCCGACGAGAAGTGGCTGGTCGCGTCGGTGAAGGAGATTGAAGGCGCGGTGCACGCGGCGCTGGAGATCGCGGAGACGGGCCTGCGCACGGACACCTGCGCGGCGTTCCTGCTCACGTCGGATGACCGGAGCCTGAAGCTGTACGACTGCCGCTCTCCCACGGAGCGCGTGCAGCGGGAGAAGTTCAACGCGGGCGAGGGCATCATCGGCGGGGTGTTGAAGCGCCGGGCGCCGGTGCGGATGAACTCGCCGCAGGGGCTCAAGGGCGTCACGTACTACGAGAGCGGCGGCCCCACGGTGCAGGCGCTGCTGGCGGTGCCCATCCTGGAGGGCAGCGGGCTGGTTCGCGGCGTGCTGGTGGCGGACAAGCAGAAGAACGAGCCGTTCACGGACCAGGACGAGAAGCTGCTGACGACCATCGCCGGTGAGGTGCTGCGCTCCATCGAGGTGGAGCGGGTGATGAGCTACATCCGCAAGACGCGCGACGAGAAGGACCGGTTCTTCCGGGCCATCGAGGAGCTGAACCGCGCGGGCAGCCCGGACCAGGTGTTCGTGGCGGTGCTGGAGTCGACGCGGCAGCTGGCCGGGTTGGACTTCTGCGCGGTGACGCTGGTGTCGGAGCAGGAGGGCAAGCGGGTGCACCGCGTGGTGCGGATGTCGGGCGTGACGGCGCAGGGCAAGGCGATGGAGGGCCGGACGTTCCCGGACAACAACGGGCTGGTCGCCAACGTGGTGCGCTACGGGGCGCCGCTGCCGGGGCGGGACATCAAGGCGATGGACCGCCAGGTCATCTTCGACGAGGAGACGCAGGTGCGCGGCCTGGGCGCGCTGAAGATCTTCCCGCTGGTGGCGGGGGACCGCATCCTGGGCACGCTCGTCGCGGGGTCGCGCAAGAAGGCGGCCTTCGAGCAGGACGTGCTGCGGATGATTGAAGTCATCGCCATCCAGGCGGCGCAGGCGGTGTTGCGCGCGCAGCTCTACGAGCAGATGGAGAAGATGGCGACGACGGACGGCCTCACGGGGCTGCTCAACCACCGCACGTTCCAGTCGCGAGCGGATGAGATCCTCGCGCAGGCGCGCCGGTACAACCGCAAGTGCTCCATCGTGTTGACGGACGTGGACCACTTCAAGAACGTGAACGACACGTACGGACACCCGACGGGCGACCAGGTGCTCAAGGGCGTGGCGCGCATCATCAAGACGCTGGCGCGGGACACGGACGTGGTGGCGCGCTACGGCGGCGAGGAGTTCGTGATGGTGATGCCGGAGACGGACGCGCACGGCGCGAAGGTCATCGCCGAGCGGATCCGCGAGGCGGTGATGGCGGAGGTCTTCCAGACGGAGATGGGCCCGCTGCGCATCACGATGTCGCTGGGCATCTCCACGTTCCCGGACAACGGGCAGGAGAAGCAGCAGCTCATCGACCTGTCGGACCAGTGCCTGTACCACTCGAAGCGCAACGGCCGGAACCAGGCCGTGACGGTGGCGCAGATGCAGGGCGGCCGGAAGCTCCAGGCGGTCGCGGAGTAGGGCGGCGGTACCGATGCCGCCGATTCCCCTCGCCGTCACCACCAGCACGAAGACGGATGTGCCCACGGTGCGCGAAGCGCGGGCCGTGGCGCAGCGGTGGGGCCTCCCGTTCCTCCCGCGCCGCTCCAGCGAGGGCATCGCCCCGTGGCTCGGCACCAGGGTGGATGCGCTGCTCGTCGTGGGCGGTGATGGCGTGACGCTGTGGGAGCCCCAGGGCTCCTTCGCCTTCCACGCGGGCATGGCGCACCTGCGGCGCATGCGGCTGCGGCAGGGCCAGCGGGACGACACGTTCCTCAAGCTCGCGGAGCTCGTTCCCGGGGATGCCGTGCTCGACTGCACCCTGGGCCTGGGGCAGGACGCGCTGGTGGCGTCGCTCGCGGTGGGGCCGCAGGGCAGGGTGGTGGGCCTGGAGAAGAGCCTGGCCCTGTGCGTCGTCGCCGCGGAAGGGCTCCAGCGCTATGAGCGGGGCGAGGACTCCTGTGCCATCGAGGTCCACCACGCGGATGCGCACGCCTACCTGAAGGCCCTGCCCGCGAAGTCCTTCGACGTCGTCTTCTTCGATCCGATGTTCGCCAAGCCCAAGAAGGCCCAGCCCGCGTTCGACGTGCTGCGCCGCTTCGCGGAGCACGCGCCCCTCACCCCTGAAGCCCTGGAGGAGGGGAGGCGCGTCGCCCGCCGCTGGGTCGTCGTGAAGGGCGCCCGGCACACCGATGACCTGCACAAGCTGGGCATCGAACCCGCGCCCACCTCGCGCTTCAGCGAAGTCATCTGGGGCCGGCTGCCCGCGACACCGTAGCGCCGCCTACCCCTGCTCCGAACCCTTCGGCGGCCCTTCGCTCCCCAGCGGGGACATCTTGCTCGACAGCGCTCCGGCCTGTTCGTGCGCCATCAGGTCGCGCGGCGAGCGGTAGTACTGCATCGGCGAGTGGTGCAGGAAGTTCGACACCCGGCTCGTGTACAGGCACGCGTACTGCTCCACCTGGTAGCCGAACCGGCTGTTCTCGTTGCCTTCCTTGAACAGCAGGCCCCAGTACGGATTGAAGCCCTCCTCCACGTCACGCTCCAGCGTGTCCGCGATGCCGTTCGTCTCCTTCAGCGACCTGCGCAGCTTCTCCAGCTCCGCCTTCGTCTTCTTGCGCAGCTCCTCCGCCTCCAGGCGCTCCGCCTCCGGCAGCTCCCCGCGCTCCAGCCGGCGCTCCACGGAGTTGAGCACCGTCTTGCGGTGGTTCACCTCGTCGTCCAGCCGCGCCCGCGTCAGCTCCACCTCCGACAGCGTGTCGATGTCCGCGCGCCGCTGGTCCGTGTAGGTGATCTCGTCCTCAATCTCCTGGACGACCATGCACGTGCGCCACAACGACGACTTCTTCGACTTCAGGATGTCGCCGTAGATGTGGTCGCCCACGTAGAGGATGTGCTCGCCCCGGTAGCCCGTCATCTCCTCGAACTGGGCCAGGTTGCCGCCGGAGTACACCGTGCCGCGCTCCAGCGACTTCGCCTCGCCCACGACCTTGCCTTCCTCCGTCGTCGAGTCCAGCTCCAGGAACGGCCGGCTCTCCGTGAAGAACGCCGGCTTGCCCGCCGCCGTCACCGTGAAGTCGAAGTAGTTGCGCCAGCTCGGGTACTCCGGGAGCTGCCCGTCCAAGAGGTAGCGCATCACCGCGTTCGTGTAGTCCCACGCGGAGTTCGTCAGCAGGAACAGCCGCTTCCCGCCCGAGCGCAGCTTGTGCAACGCCGGCCCCAGCTCCGGATCCAGGAACACGTAGCGCGCCAGGTCCTTGCGGATCTCCCGCTTGAGCGAGTTGTCCCGGTGCACCGTGTCGATGGCCTCCCGGATGTCGTCGTAGAGCTTGCCGTACCCCACGGTGTGCCCCATCGACTCCATCAGCTCGATGATGCCGGAGAACAGGCACGTCTCCGGCAGCGCGAAGAGCGTGTCGTTCCACGCGAACTGCGGGTTGCGCAGCCGCACCCGCTTGTTGCGGTACAGCTCCTTCCACGCCTCGCGCTTGAGCGGCCGCAGGCCGTGGTACGCGCGCCCCACGTGCCCGAAGCGATCCATCTTCAGGACGTTGCCGTTCACCCGGTCCACCGCGAGCCCACGCATCACGAAGTGGTGGTCGTAGAGCAGGCCGCCAATGAAGGGCGGATAGCCGTACTCGCTGATCAGCTTCGCGATCGTCATGTCGAACGACAGCTGCTCCAGCCGGCGCATGTGGTAGATCGCCAGCGTGTAGTCCATGTCGAACCCGATGAGCTCGACGTGGTCCATGCGCAGGTTGCGGTTGACGAACACCTCCCTCGCGCGCGGCACCAGGGCAGCGGGCTCCCGGGGCGTGGAGAGCAGCCGGCCAAGCAGCTCGTCGGTGAGCAGCTCGTGGGCGCGGTGCGCCGCATCGTCGGCGCGCTCCCGGTTGATGGAGGAACGGAAGCTCCCGTGCAGCGGATCCACGGAGGGTCCGCCAGGGATGGGCTTGATGGGAGAGAGGATGGACGGCACGGGACCGCAAGACATAACACGCGGCGCTCCCTGCCGCCCCGTCCTTGCGGGCTTCGCACGGGGCTGGCACGCTCTGTCCCCGATGCGCTCCCCCCGTCCATCCCCGGCCCCCGCCGAGGACCTTCACGCGCGACTGTCCGCACGGATCGCCGCGCTGGAGGACCGGGTGCGTCGCCTGGAAGCCCGCCTCCTCCTGGAGGCCAGCAAGCCCCCGTCCGTCCGCTCGCGCCCCAATGTCTCCGCGGCCACCGTGCACGTGGGCCGTGCCCGCCCGCGCTGCCCCGGCTGCACCCTGGAGCTGCCCCGGGGCCGACGCGGTGAGTCGTGCGTGTGGTGCGGCTTCGTGTTCGCCGCCGTGGCCCGCCGTCCCCGAAGGTCCGCCGCGAAGACGGCGCGGAAGACGCGATGAGCGGGACGTACCGGCTCATCGGCCGCACGGAGGCAGGGGACCTGGCGGAGCTGTACGAGGCCCTGCTCGTTCCCACCATCCCCGTCGCGGTGAAGCTGTTCCTGCAGCGCACCTCCGACCCGGCCTACGCCCGTCAGCTGGCGGAGACCGTCCGGCGGCTCCAGTCCGTGCGCCATCCGGGCATCCTCCACGTCGTGGACCTGGGCTTCGTGCGCCAGCGGCTCGCGGTGGTGCGCGAGGACGTGGACGGCTTCACGCTGGGCGTCGCGCTCCAGCGCCTGAACACCAAGGAAGTGCTGCTGCCGCCCACCGTGGCGCTGTCCATCGTCATCCAATTGCTGGAAGCGGTGCAGCTGGCCCACGACGCGGGCGTCGTCCACGGGGCCCTCACCCCCGGCAACCTGCTGCTGTCGCGCGAAGGCTACCCGGCCATCTGTGACTTCGGCGCGTTGCAGGCGCTGCTCTCCGTGCCCCAGCTCAAGCGCACCTTCGCGCATCGCGGCCGCAGCGCGTATCGGGCGCCGGAGGTGACGCGGGGCGAGCCGCCCACGGAGGCGTCCGACGTGTACTCGCTGGGCGCCATCGCCTACGAGCTGCTCACGCTGCGCGAGGCCGTGGTGCCCGGAAGCGGCGTCAGCACCCGCCGCGAAACGCTGCCGCCCCCCAGTCGGTTGGATCGGCGCATCAACGCGCGGTTGGATCCGGCGGTGATGCGCGCGTTGGACCCTTCGCCCCAGCGGCGCTTCCGCTCGTGCGGCGAGTTCGCCCAGGCCCTGCGCAACTTCCTCTCCGCGGGCGGCGGCCTGCCCGGCGCGGACGACGTGGCGCGCTTCGTGTCGGAGCTGTTCCCCAATGAAGTGAGCATCGCCGTGCCCGGCCCCGTGCCGTTCGCGGAGCCCTTCCAACTGGAGCCCATCTCCGGCGCGGAGATGGAGGACCTGCACGCCGAGGAGCACGAGGCGTCCATCGTCCAGCGCATGCCGTACACCCGCGCGCCCACGGAGGAGGAGGCGTCCGCCAGCACGCAGGAGGCCGCCCCCGCCTTCGAGGCGTTCCGCCCGGAGGACTACGCGCCGGATTCCTTCCCGGAGGACGACGGCCCGGAGGAGGCCGCGCCTCCGCTCGCCGCGAGGGAGGGGCGGGGCACCGAACCGGCCCATGCCGGCCCCCTGGAGCAGGGCTGGGATGCGCCCCCCGGCGTGCTCGCGCAGAAGTCCCGCCGTCAAGTGACTCCGCAGGGCGGCGCGGATGGGCACTCGGGAACGCGCGTCGGGCGCAACCCGCGCATGAAGGTGGTGGAGGACTTCTCCACGCCGCCGCCGCTGGGAGCGGACGAACCGCCCGCGCCCTCCGGACGACGCCCGGCCCTGCGCCCCGCGCGCGGTGCCGCCGGCCGGTCGCCCGTCCAGGAGACCCTGGCGCTTCCGTCCGCCGGAGCCTCCCCGCCGGGTGCGAACCGGAGCCCCGAAGGCGGGGAACCACCCCGCCAGGAGCGCCGGGGCCGCGCCGAGCCCACCGAGGCCCTCTCCGCCGAACCCGGCAGCGGAGCGTCGCGTCGCGCCGCCGCCCAGGGCCGGGATGATGGCGGTTGGCGCTCCGACATGGCGGTGCCCGCGCCGTCGGATCGGCACCTGCCGGTGGCCCAGCGCTTCGACACGGTGGAGTCGCCGCGCATGGGGGCGGTGGACATGGTGACGCGCCGCAAGCGGCTGCTCGTCATCTGCGCCGGCATCGCGGTGGTGGGCCTGTTCATCTTCGCCGTCGCCATCTGGCGGCTGGGCCTGGAGTCGGTCCCCCCGGCGCCGCCCATCCCCCAGTACGATCC
>NZ_RAWD01000366.1:0-8890 GCF_003612065.1 Corallococcus sp. CA047B | reverse complement strand
CTACCAGAACTTCGCGGCCGACGGCGACCCCTTCTCCGGCGACCGGCAGACCCTGACGTCCCTGTTCCTGGGGATGGGGATGCGCCTGTAGCAGGTGGGGTGGGTCGCTACAGATTGGCAGCGACCTGTTGGAAGAAATTTTGACGTCCCTCTTGCGTCCCCTACAATCCTCGTCGGTTGCGGCCCAGACGCATCTGACATGCTCGGGTGTTCAGGCGTGCACAACGAAGGGAGCGGAGATGGAGCGCAAGGTCGGAAGTAGCACGTTGACCGCGAAAGAGGTCAAGGCGGCGATGGAGAAGTCCACCACGCTGACGGCCGAAGAGGAGAAGGCCCTGCGCATGCGGCATGGCGCGGGTGCTTCCAGCCCGAACGCGCCGCTGCCCCGCGCCGCGGGTGCCAACGCGGAGCTGGCCGACGAGCTGCTCGTCATCGAGATGCAGCTCATGAAGGCGATGCGCGCGCGCACCGGCCAGACGCGCACGGCGGCCAACGCCTCCAAGGCGCCCGCCGCGGTCCGGACGCCCGAGGCTCCGGCCAACGCGACGAAGGACAAGATCGTCCGCGCGCTGCGCACCAAGAAGAAGTAGGCGCGCGGCTTGTGCCACAGGGGGCGTGAAGCCCCTACTGGTTGAGGATGGCCACGAGGCGCGCTCCCGCCTCGGGCAACGCCAACGGCGTGCCCGATACCTCCGTGGCCAGTCCCTCAGCGTCGGCGGCGCCGCCCCGCGCGAACAGCCCCTTGAGCCAGGCGAAGGCCGCGGGGTTGCGCCAGAAGTCCTCGTTGAACCGCTCCAGCAGGTGCGCGGTGAGCCGGGTCTCCAGGGCCCAGGCCCGCAGGTAGCGGGTGACGTAGAGCTGCGAGTCCACGTCATGCAGGAAGAAGCCCGGGTGCGGCTGCGCGAAGAGGGCGCGGCGCTGGCCGTCGGCGTATTCGTCCGCGCGGTCGGCGGAGGCCCCCCTGGTGGACAGGGACAGCTCGTAGGACAGCTTCGCGCAGTGGCGCCGCAGCACGGCCAGGGCCTGGAAGGCGGCCAGCCGGATGACGTCCTTCACGGTACCGGACGGCAGGTTCAGGTAGCGCTTGAGCCAGGGCGGTGACAGGAGCAGCCGCTCGAAGGTGGCCGCGTAGGCCTCCGTGACGGAGGCGTCGCCCAGGCGGCGCAGCTCCGTGGGGGCGTCCTCGTCCACGTGGGCCAGGTGCCAGGCGTGGCCCAGCTCATGGAGCAGGTCGCCCAGCGCGTCCATGCCGCCCCGGGGCTGGAGGACGAGCCGGATTTCGTCGGGCACGCGCACGGCGGCGACGAAGGGGCGGGAGGCCTTGCCCGGGCGGGCTTCGTCGTCCAGGCGGATGCGGCCGCCGGCGTCAGGGCGCAGGCCCCAGTCGGACAGCCAGCGCATCACGGCGGGGACGGTGTCCTCGCGGCGGAAGTGCGCGTCCATCCACGGGGCGCGCAGGGCGGCCTGGACGTCGTGGCGCCGCGCCTCGCCGCCGGGCAGGGCGTGGAGGTTGGGCTCCAGCTTGCGCAGCACGTAGCCCAGCACGTCGCGGTAGGCGTCCTCGGTGGCCCGCAGGGTCTGCTCGGCGGCCTCGGCGAGCTTGCCGGCGTCGATGCCGGTGACGTCCTGGCGCAGGGCGGGGTAGTTCGGGAAGCCCAGCAGCTCCGCGGCCTGGAGGGCGGCGTCGCGCCGGTCTCCGTAGGCGCCGCGGTGCTCCCAGAGGAAGTTGCCGGCGCCGCTCTCCAGGAGGGCTCGGCGGGCGCGGTTCTGTTCGCGGGGAATCTGGGCCAGGGCCTGGGCCAACGACAGCGTCTGGTCGTCGGCGGGGATGTGCGAATGCGCTTCCGCCGCGATGACGGCCTCCCCGGCCCGGGCGGCGAGGGACTCCTCCACCTGGGTGGCGATGAGCTCGCGCACCAGCGTGATGCGGCGCACGGCCAGGGCGTCGTCCCGGAGGCGGGCCCTGGCGAGCGCCTCGTTGGCGGCGACGAAGGTCTCCGGCGAGGACAGCTCCGGGAACGAGGCGTGGAGGCGCGCGACGGGGAGGTCCGGGGCGAGCCCGGCGCCGTAGCGGTATTGGAGGGTGGCCAGCTCGGCGAGGAAATCCTCGAGCCGCGACCGGACGGTATGCAGGGGACGGTCCATGGCGGCGCGGAAGGTAACAGGAAGCCCGCGTCACGGCAGGGACCGCGCGCATAGAGTGTCGCGCCATGTCCTCCGCGCCCGCCGTCTGCCTGCATGCCCTCCTCACGCCCCTGGTGGCAGGGGAGGGTGCGCGATGAGGCGCCGGACGTTCCGGGGCGGTCGCGCGCTGGTGGCGGGAAGGGGCCTGCGATGAAGCGTCGGACGTTCCGGAGCGAGGGGGCGCACGCGGGCCGTGCGCTGGCGGAGGCGGTGGCGGCGGAGCTGGGGCTGCCGGTGGCGGACGCGCGTCGCCTGGTGGAGGTGGGCGCGGTGTACGTGGCGGGGCGGCGGGCGCGGGACGGGGCCGTGCGGCTCCAGGCCGCCCAGGTGGTGACGGTGGTGCTGGAGGAGGCGGGCCAGAGTCCGCTGGAGGCCTCCGGGCCGGCCGCGCCGCTGCGCGTGCTGTTCGAGGACGAGGACGTGCTCGCGGTGGACAAGCCCGCGGGCCTGAACGCGCAGCCCACGGAAGGGCGCGTGGGTGCGAGCCTCGTGGACGTCGTGGGGGCGCACCTGGGCCGGACAGCGGGGCTCGTGCATCGGCTGGACCGGGAGACTTCCGGGGTGACGGTGTTCGGCAAGTCCGCGCAGGCCACGTCCGCGCTGGCGGAGGCGTTCCGGGAGGGCACCGCGCGCAAGCGGTATCTGGCGGCGACCGGGCCGGGGCTTCCGGAAGGCGGCACGGTGGACCTGCCCCTGTCGAAGGACCCGTCGCGTCCCGGGCGCTGGCGGGCGACCCGCGCGGCCAATGGCGTGCCCGCGTGGACGGACTACCGCAGGCTGTTCGCGAACGAGGCGTTCTGCCTGGTGGAGCTGCTGCCCCGGACGGGCCGCACGCACCAGCTCCGGGCGCACCTGACGGCGCTGGGCACGCCCATCCTCGGGGATGCGCGCTATGGCGGGGCGGGAAGCGCGGGAGGACTGCTGGCGCCGCGCTGCCTGCTGCACGCGCAGGCGCTGGAGCTGGGCCATCCGCGCACGGGCCAACCGCTGCGGTTGGAGGCGGCGGTGCCGGAGGACCTGCGGGCCTTCTTCGTCGCGGCGGGGGTCCGGATGCCCGAAGGTCCCTTTGGGGACGGCGATCCCGTCTGCCCCTGAGTCCCGGATTGCCCGGCGGGGGCGGACGGGGCCCCACCGCACCGCGCATCGTGTGTAGACTGGGGACTTCATGGGTGGCGGGACAAACGGCAAGGGTCCTGGGACGCCGGAGCCTCCTCTTCGCGGGCCGGGACTGGCCCAGCGCGGAGAAGACGTGCTCGGCGCGGCGGACGCGGTCTGCCGGGACGCTGCCCGCCTGCTTCGTGAGGGACAGGCGGCCCGGGCGTACTCCGGGCTGGTCGCGGCCAGCCGTTCACTGTCGATGACGCCCCGGCTGGCGGCCACGCTGGTGCGGTGCGCGCTGAAGGCGGGCACGGAGCGCGCTGTCATCACCCTGCTGGACGCGGCGATGGTGACCGAGCGGGGCGCGGTGCGCCGCGAGGTGCGCCGACAGTTGTCGAGGGTGCTGCGCCGCACGGGCCAGGAGGCGCGCGCCGCGGCCGTGCTCAATGGGCTGCTGATGGATGCGCCCGACGACGCCCGGGCCCGGTACGTGCTCGACGTGCTGCGCGAGCGGCAGGCGAAGGCGAAGGGCGCGACGTCGCGGCGGACGGCCGAGGAGGACGAGGAGTCCCGGACGAAGACCGTGGAGGTGTCCGCCCTGGCCCTGTCGGATCCGGAGCGAGGGAACACCGTGGTGGAGTTGCCGACGGTGTCCGTCGAAGCGCGGGGCGCATCGTCGAGGGCCGCGCGAGCGGACACGGTGCAGGTCCCGCTGGGCGAATGGGCGGGGCTGGGACGGGCGACGGCGCGAGGGCCGGACTTTCCCTGGGAGGATGAGGGACCGGGCAAGGCGCGCGTGGTGACGCCTCCGCAGGGGGCGCGGCTGCCGTCGACGGCGGATGCCGAGAGGTCGCGAGGGATATCGCCTGTGGTGGCTTCGGCTGGGAGCCAGCCTTCCGCTGGGAGCGATGCCGAGAGGGTGCGCGCGCCGGCGCCGGTGCTTCCGGCTGTAGGGCCGCAAGCGGCGGTGGTCGAGGGACCGGTGGCGGCGGTGTCCGAGGAGCCGTCCCTCGACTCGCTGGAGTCAGCAGAGGCTCTGGAGTCCGAACACGCTGACGCTGCGATGTCGTTCCGTTCGACGGATCTGCCATTCGTGACTGCGGATGCGGACCGACCCGTGAGGGAAGGCCGGACGGGGAGTGAGCCGGCGTCACCGGTGGGTGGTGCGTCGGTGGACGTGGCCGGGGCGTCACTGGATTCCCGCGAGGGAAAGGTGGCTCCGTCAGCGGTCGCTGATGTGAACGCTGGGGCGGGAGCCTCATCGACGTTGGCTGCCGGGCCTGGTTCGCTTCGTTCCCCTGGTGCAGGCACGGATGTGTCGTCGGAGTCGCCAGTACAGCCTGCGGTGGGCGTCCAGGCGATGGCGTCCGCCGCCGGGAATTCGACGCTGGAGCAGGGGCTGTCTTCTCAGTCCGATGCCATCCTCACGTTGGGCGTTTCCACCCACGCATCCGACGAGAAGTCGGCATCGCCGGGCGTGTCGTCGCCAGCGGATGCGGCCCTGACGTCTGATGAGCAGCTCGCTGTGGCGCTGGGTGTGTCGTCGCCAGCGGATGTGGCGCAGACGCCTGAAGAGCAGCTCGCAGCATCACTGGGCGTGTCCTCGCCGATGGATGCGGCGCAGACGTCCGATGAGAAGTCCGCTGCGACGTTGAGCCAATCGTCATCGGCGGACGTGGCGCAGCCGTCCGATGATCAGCTCGCAGCGGCACTGGGCGTGGCGTCGCCGATGGATGTGACGCCATCACTCGGTGAGAAGTCCGCACCCCCATCGAGTGAGTTGTCGCCGCTGGACATGGCGCAGGTGTCCGATGAGAAGTCCGCTGCTCAGCGCGTGGAATCTCCGGCAGGTGTGACGCCGTCGCTGGATGCGGGAGCGCCTGTCTCAAGCGCATCTGCTCCAGTCGATGTGATGCCGGCTCCCGCCGATGGGAAGTCAGCTCTGACCGTGGCCTCGCCCGTCGATGTGATGCAGGCGTCCGCTGAGGGGGGCGTCGCATCAAACGCGCCTTCACCCGCCGACGTGCCGCAGGCGTTCGCTGAGAAGCCCGCTGCGGCACCGATTGCGTCCTCGCAGGTCGAAGTAAGGACCCAGGCGCTCGACGAAAAGGCCGATGCGTCCAGCGTGCCCTCACGGGTCGAAATGGCGCCCGCCTCCGATGCAGCGGTCGCGATGTCGAGCGCATCGTCGTTCAAGACCACGCAGCCACCGGATGCGCAGGCGGCGGCGACTGGTGTGTCGGTTCAGGGCGAAGCGCCACAGGAGACAGAGGGTCTTCCGAAGGCCGCGGAGGCACACCCGACGGCGCAGTCGCGCCCGCTGCCCCAGTCCGCTCCGCTGTCAGATGCGGAGGTTCCGTCAAAGCACCCCGGCGCGAAGTCGACCGATGCAGCGCCTCCGTCCTCGCAACGCGACGCCTCTTCACTGACGAACTCCGACGCCAGGGAGGACGCTCCGTCGCCCCTCGCTTCGAATGCAGAGGCCACGCCTCCACCGGCGCGAACTCCAGCTCCGCTCGGAGCGGCGTCGGTATCCGGGGGACCTTCAACGTCGCTCGAAGGTGCGTCGGCTTCGGAGTCCATCCCGCCACGCACGTTGGAGTCCTCGCAGAAGACGGCTGCCGACAAGGATGCCGCAGGGCGCAAGCCTTCGCGGGTGCTCGACTCCGTGCTGGTGCAGGGCGCCCCATCGCACGCCTTCGATGAGGACGAGTCGACGTCGGAGATGATCCTTCCACGTCCGCCCGAGCCGGTCGTGGCCGGTGCGCCTTCGAAGGCGGTCGATGCGGACAAGTCGAAGCCGCGTCCGCTCAGCGCGGTGCTGGTGCCCGGCGCCCCGGCGATGGCGTTCGACCAGGAGGAGCCGACCTCGGAGATCATCCCTCCCGCGAAGGCCGATGCGGAGAAGGACGCGCTGTCGTCACCCCAGGCGCGTGATGAGAAATCGCGAGCGCAGCCACCAGCTTCGTCACCTCGACGGACCACCGTGCTGGTGCCCGCCGCATCGAATCCCGCTTTCGATGCGGAGGAGTCGACCTCGGAAGTGATCCCTCCTCCAGGGGATGCCGCGCCGTCGTCATCCACGCCAGCGCGCGACTCCGGTCGCTTCCCTGCGGTGAAGCCCTCCGGAAGTGGCGCCGACGCGGCTCCGGGTGGGGATGCCGCCGCGTCTTCCTCCGTGCCCTCGCCGGAAGAGGGCGCGGAACTGGCCCGCTCGCAGCGTGAGGAATCCCAGCTCATCGCGCGCCGTGCGTGGCGTGAACTGGCCCAGCTGTACCTCAAGCGTGCCGACCGCGCGAAGGACGCCCCCGCGCGCGCCGAAGCCCTGACGCGGCTCGCGGAGGTGATGGAGAACGAACTCCAGGACTCCGCGGGCGCGGCTCGCATGTACCGGGAGATCGTCGAGCTGACCGGTGAGCGCACCGCCCTGCGTGAACAGGTGCGGCTGTTGTCCCTGCGCGAGGACGCGTCGCTCGTGCGCCGTGCGCTCGACGACGCGATCAAGCGGGCGCGGACGTCCCGGGCCCGGGCCATCGCCCTGCTGACGCGCGGAGAGCGACAGCTGAACATGGGCGCTCCCGCGAAGGCGCGCGAGGACCTGGAGGCGGCGGAGGCGCTCGTGCCGGGCCTGCTGCCGGTGCTCGCGGGGCTCGTGCGCTGTGTCTCCGACGAGGAACGCCCCGCCCATACCGAACGTCTTCGCGCCGCCTGTGCCGCCGCGCCCCGCCGCGCTCCGGATCGCCTGGATGCGCTGCGGGTGCTCGCGCAGACGGCGGAGGAGTCGCTCGGGGATCTGCGCATCGCGCAGTGGGCCTGGGCCGAAGTGCTCGCGGAGAGCCCGGACAGCGAACAGCCTCGGGAGCACCTGTTGGCGCTCGCGCGTCGGCTGGGGGACCTGCCAGCGCTCAGCCAGCTCCTGCACGCGCAGCTCGCCCGCGAACCCCGCGGGCCCGCCGCTCGCAAGGCACACCTGGAGCGAGTGGCCACGCTGGAGGCCATGGGCGACGCGGGCGCGGCGCTGGCGGAGCTTCGCCAGGCGGTGCGCTTCGAGCCGGGCCACAAGGAAGCGTGGTTGTTGCTCGCGGACCGCTGTACCGAGCGCGAGCAGATGGGCGAAGCCGCCTGGGCGCTGGAGAACGCGGCCACCGCGACGGAGGACGACGAAGAGCGCCAGCGCATGTGGGAGCGGCTCGCGCTCTTCTGCCGCGAAGTGCTGCACAACACCGAGCGGGCCCGCACCTACGCCCGCCGCGCTGAAAGCCTGCGCAAGTCCCGCGATGCGCGCGCCCGTCCGCCTCCGCCGGAACCTCCGCGCACCGCGCCCGCGCCGGCGCTTGGAGTGCCGCCGCCCTCGGTGCTCGTGGCGCCTCCGGTTCCCACGGGCCGCGTCCCGGTCAAGAGCAAGGACCTGTCCGACGAGGTGACGTCCAACACCGACGTCGGCTCGCTGGTCGCGGCCGAGCAGTCCTCGCCCGCCGCCGAGCAGCGCCCGGTCCAGGCGAAGGACGGTGCGGCCCGGAAGTCCGCGGCGTCTGGCGCGAAGTCGTCTTCCTCGAAGTCGGACCGGGGAACCCCAGGGGCGGAGGATGCGGCGGAGATGTCCCGCGCGGCGTCCGCGAAGGCCTCGGCGGGAAGCCACGCGCCGGTCGCGGAGGCAGGGGCAGGGGCGCGCAAGTCGGGCGTCGTGAAGGCACCCTCCGGGAGTCACGCCTCGGTGTCGGGTGCCGCTCCGGGCGAGGACAGCTTCCGTCGTCCCACGTCCGCGAAGGCCGCGTCTGGCAGCGCTGCTTCGGCAACGGACACGTCACCGAACGCAGAGGTGCCCCTCAAGTCCTCTTCGGGAAGTCCCACGCCTGGCGATGATGCCGCGGCGAAGGGGCGCAAGCCCGGCGCCGTGAAGGCACCTTCGGGAAGTCACGCACCGGTCGGAGCTTCCACGGCAGGCCGCAAGTCCGGCGCCGTGAAGGCCCCAACGGAAAGCCCTCCCTCGCTTGCGGATGCCGCACCTGGGCCGAGCACTTCGGCCCGTGCCTCCTCTTCGAAGTCCGCGCGCGGAGCCGCGACAAGTTCGGGGCAGGCGTCGGACACGGGGCTGCCCGTCCGTGGTCCAGCGCCGATGCGGGAGGATGAAGCTCCGGGGGTCGCCACCGGTCGCAATCCGCGCGTTCCCTCCGCTCCTCCCCGAGAGCGGACGACGGCCTTCGGCGCCCCCATCGAGCCCGATTCCGAGCCTGTGCCCTCACAGGTCCTGGCCGCGCCTCCCACGCCTTCCGCCGTCTCGCGCAAGGCCGCCGCCTCCACCCCGGCCGCATCACGAGATCCAGGCCCCGCGACGCCCAAGGCCCGCGCGTCCGCGCCCTCCCGGGCCGACAGTGCCCGCCAACCGCCGGCCGCTCCTCCCTCGCATCCCTGGGACGACGAGGAGGAGGACCACGCTCCCGTCGCCCCTCCGCCCGGAGCCCGGAGCGCCAACGCCGAAGCGAACGCCCGGAACGCGGCCGCCGAAGGCGCGAGCAGCGCCCGTCCCGCCCGGGCCCCCAGCCCCGACGGTGGTACCCAGGTCCGCGAAGCCGCTGTCACCGGCCGTCCGGAGCGCGCCCCCCGGGCC
>NZ_RAWD01000365.1:0-8895 GCF_003612065.1 Corallococcus sp. CA047B | reverse complement strand
GGCTTCCCGGTGCGCGTGCTGGACAAGGGCCGTGGGCCGGGAGGGCGGTTGTCCACGCGGCGGAATCCGGACGGCGGCACGTTCGACCCTGGCGCGCAGTACTTCACGGCGAGGGATCCGCTCTTCATGGCGCAGGTGGAGGCGTGGGTGGCGCAGGGGGGCGCGGCGGAGTGGCAGGGCCGCATCGGGACGCTGGAGCACGGGACGGTGACGCCTTCGGCGAAGGAGTCCGTGCGGTACGTGGGCGCGCCGGGGATGAACTCGGTGGCGAAGGCGCTCGCGGAAGGGCTGGACGTCCGGAGCGGTGTCCGGGTGGAGCGGGTGGCCCGGGACGGGGCGGCGTGGCGGCTGACGTCGGATTCGGGCGAGGACCTGGGGCTGGCGGAGGTCGTGGTGGCCGCGGTTCCCGCTCCGCAAGCGGTGCCCCTGTTGGCGGGGGCGCCCGCGCTGGCGGATCAGGCGAAGGGGGCGCGGCTGTCTCCGTGCTGGGCGGTGATGGCCCGGTTCGAGGCGCCCGTGGCGCTGGGGCTCGATGGGGCGTTCGTGAACGACTCGCCGTTGTCCTGGGTGTCCCGCGAGGCGAGCAAGCCGGGACGAGCGACGGGTGAGCGGTGGGTGCTGCACGGGTCGCCGGAGTACAGCGCGGCGCACCTGGAGGAGACGCCGGAGGAGGTGGCTCCGAAGCTCGTGGAGGCGTTCGCCCGGGCCCTGGGCACGGACGTGCGCGCGGTGGAGGCGGCGGCGCACCGCTGGCGCTTCGCGATGCCCTCCCCTCCCCTGGACACGCCCGCCCTGTACGACGCGGCTGCGGGGCTGGGCGCTTGCGGTGACTGGTGCGCGGGGCCTCGCGTGGAGGGTGCGTTCCTCAGTGGCGTGGCGCTGGCGCGTCGGGTGGTTGAAGGCGTTCGCGGAACTTGAGCGTGCCTCACTCGCGCTCGCGCACCACCAGCGTGCGGCGGGCGGTGAGGCCCCGGTCGTCAGTGACGAGGATGTCGTGCGTGCCCACCGACGGTTGCCACCAGAGGCGCTCGGCGGCGCGCGCGGTGCCCAGGAAGGCGCCGTCCACGAACCAGGTCAGCTCGCGGTCCTGCGCGGCCTCCGCCTCCAGCGGCACCTCCTGCTCCCTCGCGGACATGCCCGGGATGAGCAGCGCCACCTGTCCTTCCGGGGGCGAGAGGATGATGGGCGTGTCGCGCTCCCCTCCCGCCACGCAGCCGGGCGCGAGCGGGGGCGGCTCCGGCAACTGGCGCTGCTGCTCCGCGAGCCACCGGCGCAGGCTCGCCGGCCACGTCAGGTACACGCGGGACTCCGTCCGGCGCCCCGCGCGGCAACTCGGCCCCACCGACAGGCCGGACTCCACGTCCACCTCCACCCGGTGGTGATACGGACACGGCGCCGTCGGCACCGCCGTGCGCACCGCGTCCACCGTCTTGCGCTGCGTGCACGCGTCCGTCGGCAGGTGCCCCGAATACGCGCACACCTCCACGCGCACCAGGTCCTTCGGCGGCGCGACGTCCTCCTCCTGAAGCATCGCGCCGCGCGGCCCCACGCCCTCCAGGATGTCGAACAACAGCGGGGCCGCGTTCTCCGCGCCCACCAGGTGGACGCTGGACGCGTGGTTGAAGTTGCCCAGCCACACCACCGCCGTGTGCTTCGGCCCCGAACCCGCCGCCCACGCATCCCGGTTGCCGAAGCTCGTGCCCGTCTTCCAGTGCACCCGCGCCGGAAGGCCCGTCAGCCGCCGCCGCTCCGGAAAGTCCGGCCGGTCGCGCAGCGACAACGCCTGTCGCGTCAGCCACGCCGCGCCCGGTGACACCAGCGCACCGGCCTTCTTCGCGGGCGCGGCCTCCTCCTCCAGCACCCGCAGCGGCCGGGCCCGTCCATCCCCCGCCAGCGCCAGGTAGATGCCCGCGAGTTCCAGCGGCGTGAGCTCCAGTCCACCCACCGCCGCGGACAGGCCGTAGTGCCCCGGGTGCGGATCCAGGCTGGTGACGCCCGCCTGTCGCAGCGAGCCCAGGAAGCCCTCCACGCCCAGCCGCTCCAGGAGCCTCACGAACGGCAGGTTGAGTGACTGCGACAGCGCGGACTCCATGCGCACGAGCCCCTGGAAGCGCCCGTCGAAGTTGCGCGGCGAATAGCCGCCGTACGCCACCGGGATGTCCGTCACCAGCGTCTCCGGCCCCACCAGCCCCTGATCAATCCCCAGCGCGTACAGCAGCGGCTTGAGCGCCGACCCTGGGGAGCGCGGCGTGGCGAAGCCGATGATCTGCCCGCCGTTCTTCCCGTCGAAGAAGTCGAAGTTGCCCACCAGCGCGCGCAGCTCGCCGGAGTCGCGATCCGCAACCACCACCGCGCCGTTGTGGATGCCCTGCCGCTCCAGCTTCCGGGCCGCGTCCGCCAGCGTGCGCTCCACCAGCCGCTGCGTGCCCGCATCCAACGTCGTGCGCAGCCACGTCTCCTCCGGCCGTTGCGCCTTGAGCCACACCGCCGCATGCGGCGCTTCCCGGGGGAAGGGCTTCAGCACGTCCGGCACCTGCGTCGCCCGCACCTCCTCCAGCACCACGTCGGACGCCACGCCGTCCACGCCCAGGCCGCCCGACTCCAACAACCTCCGCGCGATGTCATCCCGGGCCGAGCGCAACCGCGCCGTGTTCTCCGGCGACGGGAAGCGCCGGTTCGGGTTCTGCGGCACCGCCAGCAGCGTGGAGATCTCCGCCGGACTCAGGTGCGCGGCGGTGTGCCCGAAGTACGCGAGCGCCGCCGCCTCCACGCCCTCCACGTTGCGGCCGTAGGGCACGAACTGGAGATACGCCTCCAGCACCTCCTCTTTCGACAACCGCACCTCCAGTTGCGCGGCGCGGAACGACTCCACGACCTTGGAGGTGAACGTGCGCGGCCGTGGCTCCAGCACGCGCACCAACTGCATCGTCAGCGTGGACGCCCCGGACACCCGGCGCCCCCGGCTCAGGTTGAGGCCGGCGGCGCGCAGGGCCGCGAGCGGATCCACGCCCGGATGGTGGAAGAACCGCTTGTCCTCCAGCGCCAGCAGGGCGCGGACATAGGCCCGGTCGACGCGGTCCTTCGGCGCGGGGATGCGCCACCGCTCGTCCGGGGCGAGGAAGACGTACGCGGGCGAGCCATCCCGGTACGCCATCACCACCGAGGGGGGCGCGGCCAACCGCTCCGGCAGCGGCACCCACCAGGCCGCCGCGAGGCCCGTGCCCAGAAGCACGAGCCCCGCCAGCACCACCCCCACCCACTTCCTTCCGCTCAGACGCAGGCGACGCATGGGGGCCTAGAGCAGGTCGTCCTTCCAGGGACCCACCACCTGCACCGTGCCCGCCGACTCGCGGGCCCAGGTCTCGGAGTCGTACATCGCCTCGGCCTCCGCGGACGGCAGCGTGAAGGAGCCCGCCGTCACCGCGCGCACCGCGTAGACGACCTTCTTCGTCTCACGGGCCTGCAGCGCGCCGAACACCTCCATGCGGTCGTCGCGCACGTTCACGTAGTCCGGGGCCCACTGCTGCTCCTCGGACACCCACTCCACGCTGCCACCCCGGCCCAGGCGGGCGTTTTCAATCTCCCAGCCCGCCGGCAACCGGTCCACCAGCGCGATGTTCTGGATGCGCTCGCCGGTGGTGTTGGTGACTTCCAGTTGCACGTAGATGAGGTCCGCCAGCTTCACCGGCGTCGCCTTCAGGTCCAGCTCCGTGCCGTCCAGCGAGTGCCACGTGCGCTTGAGCGTCAGCCCGTGGCCGCCCACCTTGACCTCCGGCGTGGTGCGCACGCCCTCGCTGTTGACGATGAGGTAGACCGCGCCCGTCCCCTTGTCCTTCATCTCCAGCGACAGGCCGGTCCGCTCGCTGGCGCGCGCCAGCGACCACGTGCGGTCCGACACGCGCGCGTCCTTCTCCGCGATGGATGCCAGGGCCTTGCCCCCGGCCGTCAGCGTGGGAGGCGTGAAGCTGGTCGCCGTGCCCTGCAACCGCTTGCCCAGGCCGGTGATGCCCCACACCAGTTCCTGCGTGGAGTAGTACGCCGACGAGCGCGTCTGGAGCGCCGTCGCCACCATGCGCGCCAGCGGCTCACCCTCCGGCGCGTCGCCGAAGAGGTCCTGGAAGGTGCTCAGCTGCATGCCGCGCCGACGCCGGTCGGAATAGAACGACCAGTTGTTCTTGCGCTCGTCGGTGACGGGCGACAGGTCCGGGCTGCGCAGGTCCTTCTCGTAGCGCCGGTCGCCAGAGAGCCACAGCGCGGCCTTGAGCAGGTACAGGTCCTCCTGCTGCTCGCCCGTGAGCGGCGTCTTCTTCGCGCCCGCGTCCAGCGCGGTCACCAGCGCCTGCACGCGCGCCTTGCGCCCCTTGCCCGCGGACGCGAGCACGTAATGCATGTACGGCTCCGCGTGCTGGCCGTAGTGGTCATCCTGGCCGAGCTTGCCCTCGTTCTGGGTCAGCTCGTTGCCCAGCCACGTGAGCGCGCTGTCCAGCCGGTCCTCCGGCACCGGGTACTTCAGCTTGCGCGCGTCCAGCAGCATGTGCGTCGCGTAGGCCGTGCCCCAGGCCACGGGCTCCTGGGAACCCGGCCAGTAGGCGAAGCCGCCGGAAGCCGTCTGCATCGACAGCACCCGGTTGATGCCCGACTGCACCATGTCCTCCACCTTCGCCGTGGAGACGAGCGTGGGGTCCACCCGGTCCACCAACTGGCTCACGAACAGCAGCGGCCGGGTGGAGGACGTCGTCTGCTCGATGCAGCCGTACGGGTAGCGCACCAGGTACGAAAGGTGCTGGAGCGACTTCGCGTACGGATTGTTCGTCACCCACACCGTGGTGCGCTCGGTGGTGGGCACCCAGCCCTGAAGCAGCGGCCCCAGGTCCGTCGTGCCCTGCGCCAGCTCCACCTGCTGGATTTTGCGCTCACGCGGACCGGCCGGGGACAGCGGCACGTCCAGTTGTTCGCGCGACGTGTAGCCACCGCCCTCCACCGTCACGACGAGCCGCGCCGCGCCCACGGACTGCACCGCACGCCCCTGGAACACGAAGGTGCGCGACTTGCCATCCTCCAGCCGGGCCCGGCCCTCGTTCTTGCCCGCGAGCTTCAACGGCGAGCCCACGTCCGCGGGCATCGCCATCCCCGGCACCGCCAGCGCTTCGGCGGCCAGCGTCACCTTCACGTCCTGCGCCTTGCCGGACAGGTTGGTGACGAAGACGGGAATCTGGATGTCGTCGTTCTGGGTGAGGAAGCGCGGCAGCGTCGTCTGGAGCACCAGCGGGTCGCGCACCAGCACCTGCGCGCTGGCCCGGCCGATGCGCTTGCTGCCCGCCGTCACCACCATCACCCGCACCGCGCCCCGGTACTGCGGCAGCTTGAAGGGCACGCGCAGCTTGCCGGAGGCCGGCACCTCCACCACGCCGCTCCACAGCGCCACCGGCTTGACGGGCTGCACGCGGCCTGACGCCCCGCCCTCGTCACCACCCGTGGAGCTGGAGTTGCCTCCGGGCGGCACGAGCAGCGCCCAGCCCACCGTCTCGAAGGTCTGGATGCCCAGCGCGCGCCGGGTGAAGATCTCCTTCAGCGGATCCGGGCTCTGGAAGCGCGTGAGGGACAGGATGCCCTCGTCCACCACCGCCACGGTGGCGAAGGTGGGGCCCTCCACGCCCTCCACCGCCAGGTCCACGGTGAGGGTGTCGTTGGAGCGGACCTCCTTGGGCACCGTCAGCGTGACGGCCTGGGTGAAGTCCACCGGCTCCAGCGCGATGCTGCCCACGCCGAAGGCGCGGTCGGGCATGAACGCCTTGGCGGACTCCAGGTGCGGATCCTTCACGAGGAACGCGCTCACGTAGACGTTGGGCGCGTACTCCGTCGGCGTGAAGCTCCAGGACACCTCCCCGGGCTCCGCCTGCTTCCACGCGGTGAAGAGCACGCGGTCGGTCTCCACCGTGAAGAGGACGCGGCCCCGGTAGGGCGCCTTGACCTTCACCGTGAGGGCCTCGCCCACCTTGCCCTTCGCCGGCAGCGACAGCTCCAGCGCGGTGGGCTTGAGCGGACGCGGCGTCTGGTCCACGCGCGAGCCCTCGCCGTACCAGTAGTAGCGGCCGTCACCCTCCAGCGACAGGTCCGTCTGGGTGGACCCCGCGCGAGCGCGCACGAGGTAGCCCGCGCCGTCGTTGCCCGGCGTCACCGTGGCGGAGAAGCGGCCGCCCTCCACCTTCGCCGTGAGCTGGCCGTCGCGCTGGGGGCGCAGGTAGCGCTGGTAGCGCTCGTAGCCGGATTCCTCGTCGTAGTAGTAGCCGTAGTTCTCCTCCAGCAGCTGGTACTCCAGCTCCACCGTCTTCGGCCCCTTGCCGTCGGCGACGAGCTGCCCGTTCCAGTCCACCACCACGCCCGACACCGTGAAGGGCGTGCCCGCCTTCACCTTCTGCGTGTTGGCCTGGAGGCCCAGGTAGAACGCGTCCGGGTGCACCGGCACGTTCGCCTCGCCAATGGTGGCGCGGCCGCTGCCGGACTCGAAGACGCTGGCCACCGCGGACAGCCGCGTCGCGCCCTTGATGGGTCCCGACGCCGCCTGAGCCGGGCACTTGAGCAGCGCCTGTCCCTTCGCATCCAGCGTGCCCTTCACCTGGCCCAGCGTCACGGGCCGGGGCTCGTTGCCGTCCTGGCGCCAGATGCCGTAGGCGTACTGCCCGTTCTGCTTGGGCTTGAAGGGCACCGACTCCAGGCGGCACGTCATCTCCACCGGGCTGCCCTCCGCCGAGCCGCCGAAGAGGTACGCGGCCTCCACGGCCACCGGAATCTCCTCGCCCTGCTTGTAGCCGGGGGCCTGCGTGGCCGCGGTCACCTTCATGCGCTCCGGGACGAACTCCTCCACGCTCAGGCCGTAGGAGGCCACCTCGCGGTCGGCGATCTTCAGGCGCACCGAATAGCGGCCCGTGTCCTGGAAGGCCGCGAACGTCTGGTCCAGCGACACGAGGCCCGCCGCGTTCGTCTTCAGCGTCTCCTTGCGGATCTCGCGCTCGCGCGGATCGATGACGCGCACCTCCACCGGCATGCCCACGGGCGGCGCCAGGTTGTCCTGGCCGCGCAGCACCGCGGCCACGTGCGCGGTGTCACCGGGGCGGTACACGCCGCGGTCGGACCAGAGCGAGGCGCGGTAGGGCTGCTCGGCGCGGTACGGCTCGCCCTGCACGTCCGAGTTGGCGATCTCCGTCTTCAGCTCGTCGTACTTGAGGTACGTCAGCTCATCGCCCTTCCTGGCCACCAGCGCGAACGGCTCGCTGTCATCCGCGCCGGGCGCGGGCACCTTGAGCTGGCAGCCGGCGTCGCCCTGGGTGGTGCAGCGGGCCACGGTCTGCCCGCTCTTCTTCACCAGCGACACCTCCACGCCGGACAAGGGTTCGGTGCTCTCCAGGCCCAGCGCCCAGACCCAGACCTCGCCCGCGTCCTTGGAGCCCGGCGCGGGCCCGCCCTTCTTGGCGACAAGGCTCAGGTCGGTGAGCAGGATGCGGGAGGCGGCGCGGTATTCGCCGCGCTCGGCGGTGATCTCCACCAGGCCGCGCGTGGTGGCGGGCACCAGCGAGGCGACGTCCACGTAGGTGGTGAGCAGCGAGTCCGGCGTCGACTTGAGCGGCACGTTCTTGCGCAGCAGCACGTTGCTGGTCCGCTCGTCCGCCTTCTCGTCGTAGTTGTTGCTCATCCAGAAGACGAGGTTCTCCGGCGGCACGTTGCGCACCGTGAGCGTCACCTCCTCCAGGTTGAGGTGCTGCAGCGGCAGGTTCTTCCACGCGCTGCGCGGCAGGTAGCGACCGCTGGTGGAGAAGCGCACCTGGGGGGCGCGCGCGGGCACGGAGTAGCCACGCGAGAAGGCGCCCAGCAGGGTGCCACCGCCCACGGTGGGCGTGCCCTCCGCGATGGTGAGCGTGTGCGGGCCGCGCTTGAAGTCCCCGAAGATGCGGAAGCCGCGGCGCGACGGCGCGACGGTGAACTTCACCTTGGGCTTGAAGCGGATGGCCTCCGCGGCCACGGCGTCGCTCAGCGAGCAGCCCCGGTTGTCGTCGTCGTAGTAGTACGAATCCCACTGCTCATCGACGGGGCTGGGGGCGGCGTTCGGCTCCGCGTCGCGGCAGCTCACCTCGAAGAAGTAGCCGTTGGCGCCCTCCTGGAGGCTGACGAAGGTGATGTCCGTGCGCTTGCCGCCGGCCAGCGGGACGCTGGCGTTGGCCGCGGGAGCGCGGGTGTTGGGGGCGCCCGCCTGCTCCAGCCCGTCCTTCAGCGCGAACTGCACGACGGCCGCGGCCCGCAGCTTCGGGTGGGTGAGCACCGCGGACAGCGAGTTGCGCGTGTCCGCGCGGGTGGTCCACTTCACGTCGGTGATGGCGGCATCCCCGACGCGGAAGCTCGAGCGGGAGCGCACGGCGGCCAGGTCCACGGGGCCGGAGAAGGTGACGTTCATCTCCACGAGGCCCTTGGTCAGGTCCATCCGCGTGGGCACCACCTGGACGAACTTGAAGGCGTACGTGGTGAAGTTGTAGCGCCACGCCCGCTCCGATGGCGGCTTCACGACGCCCGCCTCGGTGCCCACCGCGTCCACCGACACGGTGTACGTCGCGCCGGCCGTGAAGCCGGGGGCCACCGGGGTGAAGCGCAGCGACGAAGGCCCGGTCCACGACAGGCTGCCGGCCACGGAGGGCGACAGCGTCAGCACACTGCCCAGGACCGATTCGTTGTTCGGGCGCAGCGGTCGGGAGAACTCGACGACGATGCCTTCGGGGAGGCTGTTCTCGCTGACCAGCTCGCGGATGACGGGCGTCAGCGTCTCCGCCTGGGGCAGGGACGTGGTGGAGGCGGTGGACGGCTTCGAGGCGTCCGTCGCCCCAGGGGTGGAGTTGGACGGGGGGGCGG